>DAOLDN010000180.1:0-7132 GCA_035327385.1 Verrucomicrobiota bacterium
CCTGTTGAGCGTCGCCGGGATGGCGACCGGGCCGGTGGATGATGATCTGGCCCAGGTCCGGGAACGCAAAGTCCTTCTTGGCGTCGTAAATGCGTCCACTCACTGCGACCGGCGCTCTTCGATAAAGCCACATCAGGGTTTCGAGCAGCGTGAACTGATTGGTGAATTTGTCCGAACGGGAGAACACGACGTGCGGCTGGACAATTCCCTGGCGCGTGACGCGGATGCTGTTGAAATCCGGCAGATCATCCAGCGCGCCGTGCTGACGGAGCAACGTCACCAGCGCGTTCGAACTGGAGGCGGAATTCGCCGCTCCCGACGGCAAACGCGACGACAATGCGTCGCTCGTGACCGGGATGCCTCCTGCGAGTTGTAATGTGCCCGTGCCCATTGTGCCTGCGACCGCCGGTGGTGGTATTGCTTCCTTTGCGTAGTCCAGCGGCGTTTTGCCCATTTTGTCCCTCAAGTTGACGTCGGCTTTGTGCGCCAGCAACAGTTCCATGACTTCGCGGTGACCGTTCAGCGACGCATGATGAAGGGCTGTCATGCCGCTCTGATTCTGCACGCCCACGTTTGCGCCGTGTTTCAACAACACCGCGACCGATGCCGTGTTTCCCTCGGAAGCCGCCATGATGAGCAAAAAGCGTCCGACGCCGTCGCTGGCATTTGGATCTGCTCCCGCTTTCAGAAACGCCTCCAACAATCCCGGTTCGCTGACGGCGTTCAGAACCAATGGAAAACCTTCACCGTTGTCCGCCCTGGCGTCGCCTTTGGATTGCAGCAGCAGGATGGCCATTGCCGGATGTTGCTCCGAAACAGCCGCCTGAAGCGGTGTGCGTTTGACCCTCAGGGGGTATGATGTTCTGTTCACGACATGCGAACAATCGGTGTCGCGATTCGGATCAGCGCCCGCGCGCAGCAATCGTTCCACCAACGCGGCATTGTCAGCCCGCACCGCCAGCAGTAACGGCGAATCCGCAGCCCCCGCGTTCACATCGGCTTTTGCGTCGAGCAGCGCGTTCACTACTTCTGAATGTCCTTGCCCTATGGCGTAACTCAAGGCCGTGCGACCACTGCTGTCCGAAAGGTCTGTGTTGGCTTTGCCTGAAAGCAATGCCTTCACCGAAAGCAAATGACCATGACCATTGGCCGCCGCCAACAGCAAAGGTGTTGCCCCCGCGTTGTCGGTCGCGTTGACGTTCGCTCCGGATTTGAGCAGGCGCGTCACCATGCCATCGTGTCCCGAAGCCGCCGCAAGGTGCAGCGGCGTTTTGCCGGTGTTGTTCTTTCGGTTCGCATCATCGCCGTTGGCGATCAAGAAGGTCGCGAGTGCCGCGTGGCCGTTCTTCGCGGCCAGATGCAGTGGCGAGTCGCCGCCGTTGGCTTTGCTGTTGCGCGCGTTGAGGTCGGCTTTGTGCTTGAGCAGGACTTCGGCAATGGAAAGAAATCCGGCCTCCGCCGCCTGATGCAATGCCGTGCCGCCCTTGCTGTCCCGCGCGTTGACGTCCGCGCCGCGTTGCAGCAGCAGTTCCGTCATCGGCTTGTGTCCCGACTGAACGGCTTGATGCAGCGGAGTGCGTCCACCCGACGGTTTGTTGACGTTTGCGCCGTTGTCCAACAGGAACGTCGCCACGCGCACCCAGCCCGACCGCGCCGCAAGGTCCAGCGGACTGTCGCCGCTGGCCGGGCCGTTGATCAAATCCGGGCTGTTCTGGATCAACGATTGTAGCCGGCGGATCTCCTGTTCCTCGATGTCGTTGACGATGGTGGTGGAAGATGTCGCGTTTGACTTGATCGGAATCAGGATGGACTGTCCGAGCCGAAGCCTAGCGGCATTCAGTCCCGGATTGGCCGCAAGGATGTTTTCGGCGGTGATTTCAATTCCGTTCGCCCGATACGCAGCCACGATCTTGGAAAGGGTGTCTCCCGCCTGAATCACATAATGGGACATGCCGGCGGCATTCGCGGAAGATTCCGCCTGCGATGCTGCTTGTCCCACAGCAACCCGCATTTCGAGCGCCTTGAAGATGCCGGAAATGCGCGCTTCGATTTGTTCGTCGAGTTTTTTTAGAACGGCTCTGGCTTGCACACTTGTGGGATGATCGGGCGCGTAATCGTTCTTTACCTCTTCATATTTTACTTCTGCTTCGTGGTATTGCGACAGCAACTGGGTGAGCAATGGGTCAGGAACCAGGGTCGGCAGAACTCGGCGAAGGTCCTCCAAAGACAGCTCCATCAACTTCGTGAGCAACACCGCATCCTGCTGATAATCGGCATTCCCAAGTGCGACTGCCGCCGTCCCTGGTGCTGACGCTTTACCAAATCCTCCCACACCCAAACCCGTCAGGTTCTGACGGCTCAACATCACGAGCGTTTCCTGGTCGCTGAAATCGCGGACGATGCGTTCGTATTGCGCCACGGCCTCGTTGGTCTTGCCTTGTTTGCGATACACTTCGCCCAGCCGGAAAATGGCGGTGGCGGCGAGCTTGCGGTCCTTGTCGAATTGCGCGCTAACGGTCTGATACGCCTGCGCCGCCGCGTCGAGATTGCGATTGGCCTCCTCCTCGAACAGGCCGCGTTGCAACGCGCCGCTTAAATCGTTGGTCGCGGCTGACATATCCAGAGGCATTATCGCCAGGACGCAGAGCAGCAAAGGCGCAAGCTTTTGGACTGCGGCGGGAAGCGAAGCGCCACGCCGCTTCGGAATGCAACCGGCGTGTGCGAAAAGCGGTGTCGCCGCTGCGCTTTGCCACCGCAGTCCAGGACGCACCGGGTCTCGCAACATCGCCGTTGGCCTGGTAGCCGGTCCGGTTTCACTGTCGTTGATTTTCATGGCTGTCATCATGGCCTGCCGGTCGTTTCGAGTTGTCACGCTTTTGCAAAATCGGAAGCGCCCACTGAGGCGATTGTTTCCGCCCCTGGACGTTGGGCGTTGAGTGTTGGTTGTTGAATGTTCATTTCATTTCCAATCGGTAGCCCACGCCATGCACGGTCTTGAGCCAGCGCGGGTTTTCCGGGTCTTTCTCCAGCTTGCGCCGCAGGCTGGCAATGTGATTGTCCACCGTGCGCGTCGTGGGGAACGCGCCGTAGCCCCACACCACGTCCAGGAATTGTTCGCGTGTGACGGGCTGACCTTCGCTCTCGGCCAGCAGTCGCAACATTGCAAATTCGCGCGTGGTCAGATGCACCGCGCGACGTTTGCGCGAAGCCGTCTGGCGGATGAAATCAATCTGCATCTCGCCCAGGGTCAACGTCGTCAAGGCGCGCGTGGATCGTTGAGCGCGACGCAAGATGGCCCGCACGCGCGCGAGTAATTCGTCCATGCTGAACGGTTTCACCAGATAATCATCCGCCCCGCTGTCCAGTCCTCGCACGCAGTCCTCCAACTGGCCCTTGGCCGTGAGCATGAGGATGGGCGATGTGTGCTTGAGACGCCGCAGTTCCGCGCACACGGCGAAGCCGTCCAGTTTGGGCATCATGATGTCCAGCAGGATGAGATCGGGCTTTTCAGTGATGGCGCGTTGCAGTCCTTCCTCTCCGTCGGCGGCGCTTAACACGCGATAGCCTTCCGACGTGAGGCAATCCTCCAGTGCCGTGCGCATGGCGAACTCGTCTTCGATGATCAGGATGCGTTCCATAGCGTTAGAAAGGGGAACATCGAACAACGAACATCCAACGCCCAACATCCAATGCGCCGGCAATCGCAGTGACGATCATTCGGTGTTGGTTGTTCGTTGTTGGGTGTTGGATGTTTCATTTCACCGGCAATTCAATCGTGAACCGGCTGCCTTTGCCAGCTTCACTCTCCACGAGCACGCGACCGCCGTGCGCTTCGACGATGTGTTTGACGATGCTCAGACCGATTCCAACACCTTGCGTCTCGCGTCGCAATTCCGTTCCGCGCCTGTAAAACCGCTCGAATATCTTTTCGTGCTCGGACGCAGGAATGCCCGGGCCGTGGTCGGTGACGGAAAGGTTGAGGGTTGAGGGTTGAGGGTTGAGGGAAGGGTCGTGTTGCGTGTTGCGTGTTGCGTGAACTGACTCGTCCGCCCGTTCGATGTTCGATGTTGAATGTTGAATGTTGGATGTTTCCTTTCCGCCAGCTTTGAGTTCCACCGTGACAGTTTCCCCTTTTGGCGAGTGTTTGACGGCATTGTCTATCAGGTTGATCAGCGCCTGCTGAATCGCCCGGCAATCCACATCGAGTTCGATGCTCGCGCGCGATTCTTTGGATGTTGGATGTTGGATGTTGAATATTCCCATCTCCAACCGCACGCCTCTTTCCGCCGCGTAGGGTTGCATCAGCGTCACCGTTTCGCGCGTCAGGGCCAGCAGGTCGGTCGGCTCAATTTCGTATTGTTTGCGGCCTTGTTCGATGCGCGCGAAGTCCAGCACGTTTCCGATGAGCGACGACAATCGCCGGCTCTCCTGTCCGATCATCCGGAAATACTCCTGTTGGCGAGCGGGATCAGTAACGTTGCCGCGTTCGAGGCTTTCTGCCATCAACCGCACACTGGCAATCGGCGCCCGCAGTTCATGCGAAACGCTGGAGACAAAGTTGGATTTCATTTCGTTGAGGCGCAGTTCGCGGATGAAGGCGCGTCGCGCCATGAAAACGCCGATCCCAGCCGCCAGGGCCGAGACGCCGATTAATCCACCGAACAACATCAGGCGCTGGCGATAGGCGGCGAACAATCGCGCGCGGTCGGCCAGATGCACCCGAAGGACAAACCGCGGATGACTCGGCAGGGTTTCAAACTCGCGACCGTTAATTGTCCCCGGTTGCCACATGTGGAATGAGCCGGAGGCAAGGATCGGGTTCGCGGTGGACGCGACGTCATCGAGGCCCGATCGAAGCGGCAGTGTCAGCGGTCTGCCTTCCAGTTCCACCGAATAGCCGAAGTAATCAGGCTTCGGCGACGTGCCATCATGCAGCGCATTCAAAAAAGCGCGTTCCATCAGGGACTGAGGATAGAATTCCGTGCTTGTCACTGGGTTCGTAAAAGTGATCGCGATGCCGTTGGAACTTGTGAGCGTCTGGATTTCGGACGGAGCGAGAATGCAGAACCAGTTTTGTCCCGCGTATTCCACCCATAGATTGGTGGTGGTGATGCCTCGCAGTTTGCCGCTGTGTTGGATGGCGGCTGCGATGGCACGCGTGCGTTCGCCGCTTTGCCAGAGCGTGCGCCAGGCGGCGATGCTGTCGCGAAGAACATCATTCGTTTCGACCAGCGCCTCCACGCGATCCAAAAGCATCGGTGTCAGGAATCCCGGATGAAACTGCACCTGACTGGCCAGTTCATTCCACAGGATTTCAGTCGGACCGGTTTCTTTGGAGCGGCGTAGCATTTCCGCGAACGCGAGTGTGGCCAGCGGCAATCCGCCTTCCGACAACACGCGCCGATGTTCCCATTTCAACTCGCGCAGTTTTGTCATCGCCTGGCTGGCGTCCATCGCGCGGCTCTCGCTGATCCGAAGAACGAACAGAGCATTGGCGCGAGCTGACTCCGGTGGATGGGTGTCGAGGAATGACGCAGCGTGATTTGAGATGACGGAATAATCATTTCCAGTCGCCGACACGGACAACGCCGACCACGCCGCATACTGGGACGGAGTGAGAGAACGAAACCATTCCGGTGGTTCGGGCGGAAAACTGAAAGACATCACGCCATACAATTCACCGTCGGGGTTGAAACTGATGTTGTTGGGAAAAATCGCGTCAGGCGCGATGCCGGGAAACTTTCTCTCCCAATCCGCGACCAACGCCGGATAGTGGTTGGTGCTGACAGCGTCCCAACTTGTCCGCTCTCGTCCGCCCGGCCAGCCGCCGCGCGACAGCAGTTGATGTTGCGACCATTGGTAGGACAGGATGTCCACCTGGGAAAGTTCAGCAGCCACGCGGCGTCCGAAGCCGGGTTCAAATTGTTGAATCAATTCTTCTGCGCGCTGGCGGGCCTCGTTTTCGACGGCGGCCTTGTCCCGCACCAACGTGATCAATCCAACGACCGTCATGATGGCGACCGGGAACAGGATCAAAACGGCCTGCCAGAGAAACGTCGGTTGTTTGGGGTGAACCGACTGCGAAGCCGGCACTTCAGCAGCTTTTTGTGCGGCCTTTAGCCACGAATAAAACGCGCTCCCGAGCACAATCGTCCAGCAAGCCAGACCCATCGCTTCGCGGGGCCAGAAAGGGCGGTCATTTGTCAGGTGGAGGATGAGCAGGCCCGTCCAGCAAATGGCCGCAAGCACTAGTGAGATGCCCGCCCGTTTGTATTGTCCGCGAGGATCGCCTGCATGACGGCGGCTCCATAGCCAACTGATGAGAATCGCCGCTGCAACCAAAAGCAATGGAATCAGGATGAAAAGTCCCGGAGGCATGTTTTCAGCGCGCCCGACGATGGAAAAGCATTAGCTTCATTACCCGGCAGCCTACGCCAACGGCAAGCCCCGGTTGTCACGGAATTGTAAAGCTTCAGCCGACCGCGTTCCCTGCCGGATTGCCGTTGAAGCCCGTTGGCGGCGTTTGTATCGTCCAGCGGATGTCGCCAACGGAAAAATTGAGCCCTTTATTGCTGCCTGTGACGGCGGTCTGGGGCGTGGGCGACGAACGCGCAAAACAACTGGCGCGGCTCGACATCCGCACAGTCGAGGATTTGTTGCTCCACAAACCGCGACGTTACGAGGATCGTCGGAAGTTTCTCGCCATTCGCGATCTCAAGCTCAAGGAAGCCGCGACGGTGCGCGGAAAGATCATCGCCGCCGGTGTGAAACGCTTCAAGAAGGGCACGCGCGCAATGTTTGAGTTCATTCTCGATGACGGCACGGCGCATCTTTATTGCCGCTGGTGGCAGGCGCAACCTTGGATGGAAGACTATTACGCCGCTGGCCGTGAGTTTTTGGTGTTCGGAAAACCTGAATCGCTGCGGCCACGGACCATTGACCATCCCGAAACCGAACCCGTTGAGGAAGGCGATGACGAATTCATCCACGTCAACCGCATCGTGCCGGTTCATCCATTGACGGAGGGACTGACGGCGCGGGCAATGCGGACGCTGGTGTGGCGGGGGCTTGAAGCGTTTGTGGCTGCGTCCCGTGATGGCGCGGCCGGCAATTCCGAGTGGCGCGCGATGGA
>DAOLDN010000181.1:0-7127 GCA_035327385.1 Verrucomicrobiota bacterium
GGACAAACTCACTCTGATCATTCCGAACGAGCACGAGAGCGACATTTCGCCGGGCTTCTTGACGCGTCTTCTCAAGCAAGCCGCCGTTTCCAGAGACGAGTGGTTGGGTGGGTAGTTACTTTCCATGAGCAATATAAAATTTGGAACAGACGGCTGGAGGGCGGTCATCGCCGAGGATTTCACGTTTGCGAACGTCGCCCGCGTGGCGCAGGCCGCCGCGGACTATTGGAACGCCAATCCAGTCGCAGGCACGGAAAAGAAAATTGTCGTCGGCTTCGACCGGCGTTTCCTCTCAGACCGGTTTGCGCAAACGTCCGCTGAGATTCTCGCCGGCAACGGTTTTCACGTGACGCTCACACCGGAGCCGACGCCCACGCCGTCGGTGTCGTTCGCAGTCAAACAGCAGGACGCAATCGGCGGTGTGATGATCACCGCCAGCCACAATCCGCCCTCGTTCAACGGATTCAAACTCAAATCCCATTACGGCGGCTCCAGCGACCCGGAAACCTGCAAAGGTGTGGAAAGTTTCCTCGACAAAAACCCGGTGCGTTCCGTGAAGCTGGCCGATGCGCTCCGCTCAAAACAAATCGTCGTCAAAGACGTTCGCCCCGCGCATTACAAGGCGCTGAAGAAGCTGGTGGACTTCAAACTCATTGCGAAATCGAAACTGCGGTTTGCACACGAGGCGTTGTTCGGCGTTGGCGCGGGTTGTTTCGAGCAGTTGTTGGCGGGAACGACCTGCAAGGTCACCACGCTCAACAGTTACCACGACCCGCTGTTTGGTGGGATCAATCCTGAACCCATCGTCCAGAATTACGGTCGCAGCCAGGCGTATCTTCGCAAGCATCCGCACGACCTGTGTCTCGTCACCGATGGCGACGCGGACCGCGTTGGCGGGATGGATGGGCGCGGGAATTATCTCACGACGCACATCATCATCTGCCTGTTGCTGCATCACCTTTACGCCAACCGTCAACTCACGGGTCGCGTGGTCAAGGCGCTGACGACGACTTCGATGGTGGACAAGATGTGCGCGGCCTACGGACTGGAGATGGTCGAGACGGGTGTTGGCTTCAAATACGTTTGCTCGGAGATGCTCAAGGGCGACGTGTTGCTCGGCGCAGAGGAAAGTGGCGGCATCGGATTCCCCGGCCACATTCCCGAACGCGATGGTCTTGCCGCCGGCTTGATGCTGTTGGAGATGCTCGCTGTCGAGCGCGTTTCGGTGAATAAACTTGTCGCGCGCCTGGAAAAGGAATTCGGTCCGCACCGTTATGACCGCATTGACACACATTTCCCGCTGGAGAAGCGCGGTGCGTTGATGGATTACCTCAAGGCCAATCCGCCGGACAAACTGTTGCGGTCTCCGATGGCCGAGGTGAAAACCTTTGATGGAGTGAAGTTTGTAGCCAGGGACGGCTCCTGGCTCATGCTTCGCGGTTCCGGCACAGAGCCGATCTTGCGCATCTACGCCGAGGCCCGCACGCAGGCCGACGTTACGAAGCTGTTACGGCTGGGAACGCAATTGACAACGCGCGTCTGAGCCGCAATCATTGCGCATCTGGCCGACCCGGCTTTCTGCGGTAGAATCCAATCCCACGGATGAATCCCTCGCGGTATGGCGCGGCCATTGCTTTTGGGCGCGCGTGCGCTTCTCGTGCGTGGCGCAAGGGCAATGACTGTCACGGGCTGGCCAGCCTGTGTAATTATCTACTGAAATCGAAAATGAAGACTGAAAAACTCACCAAAAAGACCTCTGGCAAATCCACCAAGAAACCCGCGACCGTCGCGCCTCCAGTGACGGCAACCGCGCCCGTCGCGGCCAAGACTCCAGCGCCTGTCGCTGCGAAAACGCCCGCTCCGAAGACCACGGTCAAAACGGAAACCAAACCCGCCGCCGCTCCGGTCACCACGATTGAGGCGAAGATTGACGTCGGGTTCGGCAACCGCCTGTTCGTTCGCGGCCAGGGCGCTGGATTGTCCTGGGAACAGGGCACGCCGTTGACCTGTGTGGACGCCAAGACCTGGCGTTGGAGCGGTTCGGTCCAGGAAAAACTCACGTTCAAACTGCTTCTCAACGACGCCATCTGGGCCAAGGGCGAAGACGTGGTGGTTTCTCCCGGCAAACGTGCTGAGATCACGCCGTCGTTCTGACACGGTTAAAGTTGAGTTTCATCAACTGCCGCCGCGCAGCCATCGCACAAGCTCGTTCCGCCTCCGCTTGAGGAAAGCGGAACTGTGCCTTGGCGTCGCCTTGTTTCGCAATCGCCACAGGGCATTGTAATCGCGCTCCATCGTTCGCAACGCATCCAGCAATTCAATCGCTTGGTTGCGGGCGGATTGTTCGTGTTCGGACTTCACCGATTGCTGCCAAAGCATATAGCCGCACGAGAACTCCGCCATTTGCGCGGCCAGTCGCAGTTCGCGGGCGAGGAGAAGTCCGCCGGGTGTGACGGATCGGCTTTGTTTCAGTATTTCCAATTGACGGCGGATTTCGACGCGGGTTGACCGGATGTTTTTTGCGGAGATTCTTTCGTGATGTTTCAGTCCGTGACGGCAGAACAGTTCCCGCGAATCCGGTTGCGGCGCGGCGATGACTGTTCCCAGCGGAGTTTCGTTGACGACTTTCAGCCGGAGTTTCAAATGCGCGCGACCTAGCGCGAGCGCTGATTTCACGGCGCGTTCCGTTGTGTCGTGAAATACGTCCCGGCTCAACACCGTCGCCAGTTTGTTTTCGTCAAAACTGTTCGCGCACCAAGCGACGCCTGCGCCAAAGGCATACGGCGGCCAGCTCACTGCCAGCGGTTGCGGATGGCCGCCATCGCCCCAGTCTGTGATCAAATAACCGAGAGCTCCGTGCTTGCGTCCTGCAGCGGCCGCGGCTCGAAGATTGGCGAAGGCATTGTCGTGACGGCCGACCAGCGTTTGCCAGGTGGACGTGCCGGGGCAGACGTAAAAGGGGATTCCAGACTTTGCAAACAAGCGGGCCTCGTGGTCAAAAGGATGGCCAGCCTCGTAGCCCCAGTTGAGCGCAATCAGGCCCGGTTCCCGGAGTCCGGCCAGTTCTGGAATCAGATTCGGATGTTTGAGAATGATGTCGCCCCAGAACATCATGGTGCGTCCGCGTTTCGAGACTTCGCGGTGTATTGCCTTCAGAAAGTCCACGTACACTCGGCCCTTTCCGTGTCGTTTGCAGAGCGCCTTGCTCTGACCCAGTCCCAGGTCCCACGTCTCGTCGCAGCCCACGTTGAAATGGCGGCTGGAAAAGTTCGGCAACAGTTCGTCGTACAGACCGCGCAAGAACGGCAACGTGCCGGGATGTTTCGGCGCCAGTGTTGAGGGACGGCGGACAAACCCGCCGCCCGCGTCTTCGTAGGGTTTGGAAACTTCAGCCAGTTTTCGCAATTGAGGATGCTCCAGGAATTGCCGGAGGTGACCGAAGGAATTCTGG
Organism: Verrucomicrobiota bacterium; assembly: GCA_035327385.1. Classification (GTDB taxonomy): domain Bacteria; phylum Verrucomicrobiota; class Verrucomicrobiia; order Limisphaerales; family JADLHS01; genus DAOLDN01. The sequence continues at coordinate 3,452 of DAOLDN010000181.1, forward strand.
TTGGGGACAAGATCAATCCCCAACTCGCCGCAACGTTCGTCGAGCCTGCGAATCTCGGCTGGTGTCAGCGCGCCCCAGCCTTGCCAGACGGATTTGTAGCGGCGATAGGTAAAGGTGTGTTCGGTGTAAAGTTGCAGCTCGTTGATCTTGAAATCAGCGAGCTTGTCCGCGAGGTCGAGCAGGGTTTGCAGTTTCGGCACGCGCCCTCGTGAAATGTCCAGCATCACTCCGCGTCGCGCGCAGTCCGGCCAGTCGCGGATTTCCAGGCATGGCAGTCGTCGTCCGTATTCACGGAGCAACTGGCGCAAGGTGGCGACGGCGGCGCGCAATCCGCCGGTTTCACGGTATTCGATCCGAAGGCCGTCGAGAGTGATGCGCAGATTGTAGCCATCGGGTTTGTTTGGAGCGGAATCGGAGCGCACGCCGATGATCTGTGCGGAGCGCCGGTCTCCGACCCGGCGCGTTTGTATTTTCGGCACATTTGCTCCGGGTCGGAAACCGGCGCTCCAGTTGTGGAGTCTGTTGGCGATGCCGGCGGCAGTTTCAGTTGGCAGCGAGTCATCCAGCGCGACGTATGCGCGATTCGGCAAACGAAGGAATCCCTGTTGCGGTTTGAAATGACGTGGCGCGGGCAACAGGTTCACGCGCCGAAATTGGGGAAGTATTCGGGGTTTTTCAATGCAGAGTTTGGATTCTCGAAATCGGGGCTGGAATCCGTGTTTGACAGTCGTTGGGCGAACGGATACACACCGCGCGCTGTTCATTGAATAAACAACCAGAAAACAACCTTCCACTAATGAAAATTCCGTCATCGTCTGTTGTTCACATCGCCTGCCTTGGATTGCTCACAACACTTGCTCCCGTCTTTGCCGGCGGCGGGCCGGATGGCAGTTCCGACTACTCGCGGGCGGGCCGCTGGGAGCTTGGATTGCCCGGCAAATACTGGATGGGCAACGACATCATCAAGAACGCCCTCGGAACGGGCTTCATGGTCGGCTACAATTTCGACGAGCACTGGAACGTGAACCTGGAGGGGTATTGCGGCATCCGGCTCGAAACTGAAGTGGACGGCATTGACGGCAGCGGCTCGATTTACACGGCGATAGTGAATTTGGAATACTATTTCAAACCCGGAAAGTTTTCGCCTTACCTGACAGCCAGCACGGGTTTCTTCAATTACGACACCAAGGAAGACTTCAACGGCTCGTCGGCGTTCAGCGAGGTCGAAAGCGGCTTCAGTTACGGCGGCGGCGCGGGCGTGCGCTGGGCGTACAACGACCACTGGTTCATCAAGGGATCGTATCACGCGTTCGGAACGACCACCGACGGCGCGAAGTTCATGCACGGGCCGGAAATCACCATCGGTTATCAGTTCTGATTCGGGCGGACTGAACTCAAGCTTTACGAAAACCGGCGGGCTTCGTGTCCGCCGGTTTTTTCTTCGTGTGGATTCGTGTCCATTTGTGGTTAAATAATTGCCGATGAAACCGCGCGTCAGATTCGCTCCATCGCCCACAGGCTACCTCCACATCGGTGGCGCACGCACCGCTTTGTTCAACTGGCTTTACGCCCGCCACACCGGCGGCACGTTCGTGCTGCGCATCGAAGACACCGATGCCGCCCGCAATTCGCAGGAAGCCGTGGATGTCATCCTCCAGGGCTTGCGCTGGCTCGGGTTGAACTGGGACGAAGGCCCGCTGACGGCCGACGCCACAGGGCCGTGCAAAGGCGACCGCGGACCTTATTTCCAATCGCAGCGGAAAGATAACTATCAGCGCCGCGTGGAGGCGTTGTTGTCGCGCGGACTGGCTTACGAACACGAAGGCGCGATCAAGTTCAAGATGCAGCGCGAGCCAATTCTCATTCCTGATCTGGTCGTCGGCGATGTGCTACGCAAACTAACGGATCGCGAGGAAGTTGACCCCGACTTTGTCATTGTCCGCAGCGATGGTCAGCCCGTGTTCCACTTCGTCAACGTGGTGGACGATCTGGAGATGGGCATCACACACGTCATTCGCGGTGAGGACCACCTCAGCAACACCGCCAAGCACATCGCACTGTTCCGCGCGTTCGGTGTCGAGCCGCCCAAGTATGCGCACATCCCGCTCATCCTGAACGCCGATGGCAGCAAGATGAGCAAACGCGACCGTGGCGCGTCCCTCACGACCTATCTCGACGAAGGTTTCCTGCCCGAAGCCGTGAACAATTACCTCTGCCTCCTCGGTTGGTCGCCCAAGGACAACACCGAAAAAATGTCGCTGGCCGAGGTCGTGGAACGTTTCGACCTGCCTCAAATCTTGCGGCACAACGCCAAATTCGATTTTGAGAAGCTGACGTGGCTGCAAGGCGAGTATTGCCGCGAACTGCCCAATGACCGTTTCTACGAAATGTGTGTCCATGCGCTGGCCAAGGCCGGCATTGACACCAATCAGTTCGATGTGAACTACGTCAAAGCCGCGCTCGACACGTGCAAGGGCAAGATCAAAACCTTCAGCGAACTGCCGGCGTATGGCGGGTTTTATTTCCGCGACAACATTCAATATGATGCCGAAGCTGCGAAGAAAAGTTTCGTGCCCGAAAATAAACCGCGTCTCGAAAAGCTCCGCGATGCGTTTGCCAAAGCCGACCCGTTCGATGCCGCAACAGTGGAAACGATGCTCAAAGAAACTGCGAAGGAACTGGGGGTTAAAGTTGGCGTGCTGGTCCATCCCACCCGTCTTGCAACCACCGGAAGCCCAAACGGCCCGAGCCTGTATCATTTGCTGGAGGTGATGGGAAGGGAGAAGGTGATGGGGAGGATTGAGAGGGCGTTGGTTCGATTTGGATGAGAATTTGACAAGCAGTTGCAGCGAGATTAAAAGCTCATCGTATGTTCACAGCCAAAGTGCTCAAAGACCGCTTGGATCAAAAACCATTCCGCCCGTTCCGAATCAAGATGTCGAATGGCGAGGCTTACGACATTCCAAATCATGATGCGGCGTGGGTGCTGCGCGACTCCGTCGAAATCGGTCTTGATCCTGATGCCGAGGGTATGGCGTCACTCACTCGACGATGTTCCATTCTGCACATCGCGAGTATTGAGGATATTCCGACAAAGAAAGCGGCGTGAAAGCCGGCGTGCTCGTTCATCCCGTCCGTCTCGCCGTCACCGGCAACCCCTCCGGCCCGAGCCTGTATCATTTGCTGGAGGTGATGGGGAAGGAGAAGGTGATGGGGAGGATTGAGAGAGCTTTGAGGTGTATGTAAAATCAAGCCAACTCAAGTTCGTATGCCAGAATTAATTGCTCAATGCCCAACTTGCGGGTTTTCGTTTTCAACAGATGAATCCAGCGTGGGAATCACAACAACATGCGCAAGTTGTTCGAAGGACTTTATTGTTGAGTTGAGCGATCAACCTATCCTGCAAAATCGTCCATCCCATATTCGCCCCGACCAAATTTTGGTGACGAGTGGTGACTTTCACGTTCCCTATGAGGTTGTTGGAATGGTTTGTTTCACAGTTGGAACGCGAGGCGAGATGCGGAGCGCTTTTAAGACTCTAAAAGGTGGGATGGCTTACAAAATCGGAAAAACTAAAGGCCAGATTTCTCAAGCAAAAGGCGTAGGACAGTTTATTGGCGGAGGGGCGCATATCAATTTCTGCTGGGGTCGCCGGGAAGGATGTGCGGGAATAGCA
>DAOLDN010000182.1:0-3692 GCA_035327385.1 Verrucomicrobiota bacterium
CCGCCGGCACCGGCAAGTGTTTTTCCATGAACCGGAGCGCCGGTTTCCGACCCGGCGCGAACCTGATACAGCAGCTCTGCAAGGCGGGAATTCTCTCCTTTCGCAGCCGCTGAATTCCCGCCAGAATGGCGTCACTGTATGAGCAAAACCGCATTTCTATTCGCAGGTCAGGGCGCGCAAACCGTCGGCATGGGCAAAGACCTCGCCGCCGCTTTTCCGTCCGCGCAGGCGTGGTTCGACCGCGCCAACGCCGCTTTGGGCTACGACCTCGCCTCGGTTTGCTTCAACGGCCCGGAAGCCGAACTGACCAAAACCGAGCACGCGCAGCCGGGAATTTTCCTCGTCAGTTGGGTCGCGTTTGAATTGTTGAAAGAGAAAGTGCCGTCCATCCAGTTCCAGGCCACAGCCGGTCTGTCGCTCGGTGAATTCACAGCGCTCACGGCGGCCGGAGCGATGAGCTTTGAGGACGGCCTGCGTGTCGTCCGCCAGCGCGGACGCTTCATGCAGGAAGCGTGCGATGTCACCAAAGGCGGCATGGCCGCCGTCATCGGATTGGATGAAGCGCCGACGCGCGAGGTTTGCGCCGAAGCCGGAGTGGTGCTCGCCAATCTCAACTGCCCCGGCCAGCTCGTCATCTCCGGCGAAGCGGACAAGATCGCGAGAGCCGTCGAACTGGCGAAGGTCAAGGGAGCCAAGCGCGCCATTCCGTTGCCGGTCGCTGGCGCGTATCATTCACCGCTGATGGCCAGCGCACAACCGAAACTGGCAGCGGAACTGGCCGCCGCGAAACTCGCCGCGCCTTCGATTCCTGTGGTCTCCAACGTCACCGCACAGCCGCACGCCGACGCTGCGTCCATCGCGGACGTTCTCGTGGAACAAGTCACGTCCTCCGTGTTGTGGGAGCAATCCATGCGTGCGCTGCTGGCGCAAGACTTCACCCGATTCATCGAACTCGGGCCAGGCACGGCTTTGAGCGGATTTATGAAACGCATAGACAAGAGCGCCCAGATGCTCAACGTGGCCGACGTGACGAGCTTGGAAGCGACGGCCAAGGTGCTCGCAGCATGATTGCTCCTGCCTCGAACCGCGAACGTTTCGTTCGCGCCGCGCACTGTCTGCCGGTGGACCGGCCCCCGATGTGGCTCATGCGCCAGGCGGGCCGCGCGCTGCCCGAGTATCGGAAGCTCAAGGAAACCTACACGTTCGTCCAGCTTGTCCAGAATCCAGAGCTTGCCGCCGAGGTCACACTTCAACCGGTGCGCCGATTTGGCTTCGACGCCGCCATTCTATTCAGCGACATCCTCGTCATCCCGGAAGCGATGGGGCAGACCTACCACTTTAAGGAAACCGGTGGCGTACAGATGGATTTCGCCGTGACCAGCAAAGCCGACATCGAGAAACTCTCCGTCGAACAGGTCTGCGAGCGATTGAACTACGTGGACAAGGCGCTGCGGATGTTGCGCAAGGAACTTGGCGAGAAAACGGCGCTCATAGGCTTCAGCGGTTCGCCGTGGACGCTGGCGACATTCATGATGGAAGGCGCGAGTGTTCCGAAATACAGCCGCGCGCTGGCGTTGTTCCGTGAAGACCCCAAAACGTATTTCGCTCTGGCGGAAAAACTCACGAACGCAGTCACAGCGTATTTGAAAATGCAAATCGCCGCCGGTGTGGACGCGCTTCAAATCTTCGACAGCCACGGCGGACATTTGGGTGCAGGAGAGTTTCAGGAAGCCAGCGGGCGGTGGATGTGCGAGATCGTCAGCGCGATTGGAGCACCGGCCTCCGGCCCCGCGTGTTCCGTTGGAGATCAAACTTCAGATTGTTCCGGGGCCGCGCGAAAGCGTGAACTCCAACACGCCGGTTCGGAGACCGGCGCTCCGCCTGTCATAGTGTTTTCACTCAGCACCCACGGCAACTGGCCCGACCTCATCGCCACCGGCACCAACGTCATCGGCGTTGACTGGCAGACACCGCTGGCCGAGGCGCGCAGACACATTCCAGAAGGCATCGCTTTGCAGGGCAATCTTTCCCCAACGCTGCTGGTCGAGGCGACGCCCGAAGTCGTAGCCAAAGAAACAACAACTGTGCTGGAGGCGATGCGCGGTCGGCCCGGACACATTTTCAATCTCGGCCACGGTTTGACGCCGGGTGCAAAGCTGGAGAACATTGCGGCGGTGGTGGAAACCGTGAAGCATTACAAATGAAAACCCTGACTCAACGCAGAGACGCAAAGAGCGCAGAGAGTCGCAGAGAGGAATTGTTTTTGCCTCTGCGCTTTCTCCGCGTCCTCCGCGTCTCTGCGTTTATTCCCCAGCTCGGCCTCGCATGAAAACGTTGAACGTAGACCTCGATCTGGTGAAGAAATACAACGTGGCCGGTCCGCGTTACACCAGCTATCCGCCCGCCACAAAGTTCACGGACACCATCTCGTGGGAACAACTCGCATCAAAGATCGAGGCCAACAACCAGACCACGCGCGACCTCTCCGTCTATTTCCACATCCCGTTCTGCGAAACGCTCTGCTGGTTCTGCGGCTGCACCACCGTCATCACCCTCAACCACGACAAGGGCCGCGATTACATTGATTATCTCGGTCGCGAAGTCGCGCGCATGGCGTCGCGCATCAATCCTTCGCGCAAGGCCGTGCAACTCCATTTCGGCGGCGGCTCGCCCACTTTTTTGCGCCCGGATGAAATCCGCCGGCTCGGTGACATCATCCGCAAACACTTCACGTTCTCGCCGGACATCGAAGCCAGCGTGGAGGTTGACCCGCGCCGGCTGACTCGCGACCACATGGCTGCGTTGCGCGAGATCGGTTTCAACCGCGCCTCGATGGGCGTGCAAGATTTCAATCCCGTGGTGCAACAGGCCATTCACCGCATCCAGCCGCGGGAGATGACGCAACAGGCCATTGATTGGATGCGCGAACTGGGTTACGGCTCGATCAACCTCGACCTCATCTACGGCCTTCCGCATCAGACCGTGGAATCCTTCAACGAAACGCTCGACACCGTGCTGGAGATGAAACCCGACCGTCTGGCCGTGTTCAGTTATGCGCACGTGCCGTGGATCAAGCCGTCGCAGAAAATCCTCGAGCAAAAAGTTTTGCCCGCGCCCGAAACGAAATTGCAGGTGCTCAAGCTCGTCATCGAGAAACTCACGGCCAACGACCAATACGTTTATATCGGCATGGACCACTTCGCCAAACCGACGGACGAACTGGCCGTGGCGCAGCGCAACAAACAGCTTCAGCGCAATTTCCAGGGCTACAGCACGCGTGCCGGCTCGGACATCTATGCCTTCGGCATGTCGAGCATCTCACAGATTCCCGAAGCCTACTGGCAGAACGAAAAGGAACTGCCCAGGTATCAGGAAGCCATTGACGCGGACCGCGTGCCGTTGCACCGCGCGTATTTCGTCACCGACGAGGACAAGATCCGCCGCGAAACCATCATGCGCACCATGTGCGATCTGTCGCTGGATTTCGCGGCGATGTCGCAGAAACTTGGCATCAACTTTGAGCAACACTTCGAAAAAGAACTGGCGTTGCTCGCACCTTATGAAACCGACGGCTTGGTAAAACGCACCGCATCAGGACTGGAAGTCACGGACGCCGGGCGGCTTTTTATCCGCAATATCGCCATGTGTTTCGACAACACGCTTGCGCCCGCGGGCGAGCGGCGACATTCCAA
>DAOLDN010000182.1:3792-7090 GCA_035327385.1 Verrucomicrobiota bacterium
TGTTTCGACAACACGCTTGCGCCCGCGGGCGAGCGGCGACATTCCAAGACGATTTAGCCGGCGAGTTCAATCCGTCCGGCAGGAGCGCATTTGGTTTCCGCCCGTTTCTCGATGTATTGAGCCATGATGCTCACGGCGATTTCCGCGACACTTTGGGATTTGATCTGGATCCCCACCGGGCAGGCGACGCGTTGCATTTCCTCCGGCGAGGCGATTTTCTTCTTCACGAAATGTTCGGCGATTGTGCGGGCTTTTCTCGCGCTGCCGATCATGCCTAGAAATTGAAACGGGCGATGTATCCACGTCTCCAGCACCAGCGCGTCGTGCTTGTGGCCGCGTGTGACGATCAGTCCAAACGTGGGAGCTTGCGGGAACGGTTTCTCGCACAGATCGCCCCAGTTGCCGGTGTGAATGGAAACTTCGCGCGGGAAGAATTGGTGGTTTGCCAGTTCAGGACGGTCGTCGAAAATGGAAACCGCGAAGTCCAGTTGCAGCGCCAGCGGCGCGACGGCCTGCGCGATGTGGCCTGAGCCGGCTATCCACAGCGGGCACGGCGGCGTGACGGTTTCCTGATAAAGACAGTCAGACAGGTTGAGGGTTGAGGGTTGAGGGTTGAGTGACGGATCAATTGTCGTGACTGAAAAATCCCGGTTCACGCCCCAGGTGAGGCTGGACTCACGGGAAGCCAGCTTTGACCAGAATGACTCACCGGCCTTTTGTGCATCCGGCAGAATCACGCCAAGCACCTTCCCGCCGCAGATCAATCCGTCGTCCCAGCCGAAATCGTGGTTCAGCACGAGGTCGAACGTCGCCGGTTCGCCGGTTTTCAACGATTGCAACGCGAGTCGTTGCGCCTCCGCCTCCAGACAACCGCCTCCCAGCGTGCCTTGAATCCGTCGGTCGGCGTGAAAGATGGCCTTCGCCCCGAGCTTTTGCGGGCTGGAACCTTTGACACCGGTGATGATGCCCAACGCGACGGATTCTCCGCGTCGGGCCGCATCCGCAAGCGCATGGAATACCAGAGTCTTCACGGTAACGAAGTCTATTTTGCAGCGCGCCGGTCGTCGAGGGGCAACAATCAATCTCCGCGTGCGGATTGGCGACACACGGCGATTCTGCGTTTTTGAACCAAAGCGCTAGAGTTCTGGCGCACTCCAAGACGCTGTCGCGATCAGCAGTGACAGCCTGCGGCGCAAAGCATCCTGGAGTGCGGTGGCCCTCCACCGCTGTTTCGCGGAACACGCAGTCTCTGCATGCGGCCAAAGCCTGCGCACGGCCTCTGCCGAAAACTTGAACTCCCGCTGCCGTTGCCTACACTCCCTCGTCATGCATGGATTTCGTTATGTCGGGAAAAAGTTGTTCTGCGAGGGCGTCGCTGTCGAATCGCTGGTGAAGAAGTTCGGCACGCCCCTTTTCATCTATTCGCAGCGGACACTCACGGACCATTTCGTGAAACTGGACCGCGCGATGTCGCCGGTGGAGCACCTGATCTGCTTCGCCATGAAATCCAATTCCAACCTCGCCGTGCTGCGGACCATCGCCGATCTCGGCGGTGGATTCGACATTGTCAGCGGCGGCGAACTGGCGCGGGTCATCGCGGCCGGGGGCGATCCGCGCAAATGCGTGTTTGCGGGCGTCGGCAAGACCGAGGCTGAGATTGAGTTCGCTTTGAGGCGCGGCGTGTATGCGTTCAACGTGGAGAGCGAGCCTGAACTGCAACGCATCAATCGCGTTGCCGCGCGACTCAGGAAGATTGCGCCCGTGGCCGTTCGAGTGAATCCCAACGTGGATGCAAAAACGCACGCCAAAATCACGACCGGTACTTACGAAAACAAGTTTGGCATCGCGTACGAACACATCGAGGGCGTGTATGCCCGCGCGTCAAAGCTGAAAAACATCCGGCTGCGCGGATTGCAGATGCACATCGGCTCGCAGCTTACGGCGGTGTCGCCCTTCGAGCAGGCGGTGCGGAAGGTGTTGCCACTGGTGGAGCGGCTGAAACAGAAATACGCGCTGGAATTCTTCAGCATCGGCGGCGGGCTAGGGATTGTTTATGACCCCGCGCTGGCCAGCGGCAACGCGGCCTGGTGGAAATCCTCCGCCGCAAAGAACATTCTCACGCCGCAAAGCTACGCCGCGCGGCTCGTGCCGCTGCTCAAGCCGCTGGGATTGCGCATACTCATGGAACCGGGCCGCTTCATCTCCGGCAACGCGGGCATTCTCGTTACACGCGTCGAATTCGTGAAACGCACCGGCAGGAAGAATTTCGTCATCGTGGACGCCGCGATGAACGACCTCATCCGACCCGCGTTCTACGACGCCTATCACGAGATTGTTCCGCTGACGAAGAAGGCGGGCGCACAAATCAGTTCGGACGTGGTCGGGCCGATTTGCGAGTCCGGCGATTATTTCTGCAAGGACCGTCCCCTGCCAAAAGTGGGTGAAGGCGATCATCTGGCGTTGTTGAGCGCCGGGGCCTATGGCGCTGTGATGAGCTGCAACTACAACGCCCGTCCGCTGGCCGCCGAAGTGCTGGTCAACGGCAGACGCGCAGCGCTGGTGCGCCGCCGTCAGAGTGTCGCCGACATCTGGCGTGATGAATCCATCGCACCGTGGCTCAAGTAACCGGACAATTTTTGCGAAGGAATTCTGGACGGGTGAAGTTGCATTTGCGGCGGCGGCGGCTAATCTGGAGTTGTGAACACTGAATACTGCGTCGCGGCACACTGGCAGGGCGGTTTCGATGAGGCTGGTCTCCAGAAATGAGCCGGGGAATTGCGCCATCGCCTGCCGTCTCCGCAGGTGTCGTTTGGACTGGTGTTCATGTCTCAACAATTCTTCCCGCACGCGAAACAGGTCCTGGAAATCCTCCGCGTCCACGCCCGCGTCCCGTTGCTCGCCGGTTGTTCCAGCAACAGCCTCATCGTCGGTGGCAGCGAGATCGAGGAAAACGCAGGCCTCGCGCTGGCGCTGTATTCCTTGCCGGGCGCGAGGTTGAAGGGAGTGCGCTTTGAGCAAAGCCAGGTGGAATACGCCGGCGAACGCAGTTATTGGCACGAGGAAACGGGCGTGTCCCCCGGCGAAACCAACGGCTGGTTGGTCTTTATTGATCCTTTCCACATTGATTCCGAGTCGTGGATGCGGTCGTGGAACAATTCCTACGCGCCGCTGCCGGTTTATGGCGGGCTGGCCAGTGGTGATTTCCGCGAGCAGTCCACGCAGGTGTATCTCAACGGCGAGGTTTATGATGAAGGCGGCATTGCGATTTCATTTGGAGGCGACGTGACGCTGGCGGGGG
>DAOLDN010000183.1:0-7085 GCA_035327385.1 Verrucomicrobiota bacterium
GACAAGATCAACGTCAACTACGTGAACGTGGACGCGCGAGGCAAGGTCAACCACAACCTCGCCACCAATTTCACCGTGTGGCGGGCCGAAAAATTCTTCACCAACGCGGCGGACAGGCTGGTGCGCCTTTACAGTCAGGACTGGGTGCGCACGGAACGCACCAACTTCATCCGCAACTTCAACGTGCAGGATTCGTTCGCCCTGACCAACATCCCCGTCTGGATCAGCAACCGCTTCGTCTATTCGCCGTCAATCCACCGGCTCATGCAGGTGACGGCCAACATTTATGACGTGCAGACCAACCGGGTGTATCAGGCTGTCAATCCCGGACAAAACACCCAGCCTTACCTGCCGAGTGTGTTCAGGCCAAAATTCCGCCGCGAGGTTCAGGCTGGCTCTTATACGAATCTTTATATTTCGGGTTTTGTCGAAGTTGCCGCCCGCGATGACCATGACGATGTTCGCAGAAGACCCACGTTTGACTTGAACAGGGTTGCCGATCGGAACGTGCTCTTCAACACGCTGACTGAGTCTGCGCTTTCCGACGTGAACATCTACGGGGTGCCAATCGTGATTGGGGCGAAGAAGGGGCTTCCCAATTTCAACAAGTTTGCGCTCGAAACCGTTTCCCAGATTACTCGAAAACTGGAGTTGCGAAGGCTGACCGCCGATTCGCCTGTCAATCGAACGAATACGATGTATCTGGTGAGCGTGTCAAACGTGGTGGCAGCGGTTGAGGTCTGGAATTCCTACGCCACCAATTACACTCGCGGCGTCGGAATTTTTGCGTCGAATGACATGTCCATCTGTCTGGTCGTGACCAACGAAAACGGTCCGCCGACCGTTCGTTCGCTTGACGTTGGTGTGTCCGGTTCCACATTCATCGCGGCGAATGATTGGCCTGCGCGTGCCTCGAAGGTGAGTTCCCGAGACACCGCAGTTGCTGCGTCATTCCGTGTTCCGCTTAACACGAACATCTTTTTCCTTCCCACTTCGGTCTATCGTCCCGCGTCGCGAACTTTTCAGCCCGCCTCGGATGCGGTGTTCGACGGGCCGGAATTCTATCAGCCGCGTTTTTATCTCACGGTGACGAATCGGTTGAGGTTCTACATGACGGATGAGGCGACTGGGCGCATCATTGACTATGTCCATCTCAACGATTTGGACACCAAGCTGAATCTGAGCGATGTAATCGCGGATGACAACAATGCGCTCGGCGCCAAGGGACTTTGGATTACCAACCGTTCCGGAGGGAACAGCGTGTTGAACCCGACCGAAGGCATCCTCAATCAGTTGGAAGTCTCGCTGGGGAACGTCTTCATTAGCGACGCGCTGTGGCGCGACGAGGGAGGTATCGGCAACCGCGACGACGAACAGAATAAATTCAAAGCCTTCATTAATGGAACCGGCACTGCGGGAGGGGACTCGCTTGTGGCTCAAGCCCCGTACAACGCATCTGCAAAGATTTCGCAGTTGATGATCTGGCAGGCCAACGATCCGCTGGTGCATTACACCGCCGCAGACCTCCAGAACCCGGCGGCAGGCAACGGCATTCAGCCGTTGTCGGTCGCCTCGGCGGCGAACACACTCGCGATGACCTCAAAACTGAACGTGTTTAATGACCGTTACGAGCCGTGGGGACGTGACGGCGGTATCGTTTCCACAGTTCCCGCCTACAAGGACCCGATGATCCGTAGCAGCGACGATTGGGATTTTCCGACGAACAAACTTCCGAACGTCGGCTGGCTGGGCCGGGTTCATCGCGGCACGCCGTGGCAGACCATCTACATGAAATCCGGCGACGTGCTGGCCAATGCCAATGACTTCAAGAACTGGCGGCTCTGGTCCGGCCACACGCGGCTGTTTGAACTGACCAACATGGCGCCCCGCGCCGACCGGTTGCTGTTTGACGTGTTCACGGCGGCGGTCAACGAGAACGCCACGCGCGGCCAGCTCTCGGTCAATCAACAGGGACCAGCCGCGTGGTCCGCCGTCCTGAGCGGCGTCGTCGTTCTCACCAACACCCATCCCGACCCGGCGAAAGACAAAACTCCGTTGTATGAGGCGAAGGTGATTAACCCCGCAGGGCCAAACACGAATTCCGCGACGTGGAGGATGATCAAAGGCATCCAGCGACAACGGGAACGACAGGTCGTAATCGAGCAGCCGCAACGTGCCACAAACGATGCATATCCGGGCAGGGCGTTCGCGTACGTGGGCGACATCCTGTCCGTGCCGGAGTTGACGGACCAATCGCCTTTCCTGAACCGTCCCACTGGCACCGGGCTGCGGGAACGCATTCGAAATTACAGTCTCGATGACGCCGCCTACGAACGCATTCCGCAGCAGATCATGGGGCTGTTGCGGGTTGATGATGAACCGCGATTCACCATTTACGCTTTTGGTCAGGCGCTCAAGCCTGCGCCGCGCTCCATCATCACTTCCGGCAATCAGTTCGGTCTTTGCACCAACTATCAGGTCACGGCGGAAATGGCGACGCGCACCGTGGTACGGGTGAAGGGAGCGCCGCGACCCGGCGACGCCGTCGGTGCCACGCCGGAGGTGCTGGTGGAAAGGTTCAACGTGCTCGGGCCGGATTAAGTCAAGGTAAATTGTTATGCGTTCTCGTCCGATATTTTGGTTCATCATCAGCCTCCTGTGTCTGGGTGGCGCGGGCTATTTCTGGCATCTTGGAAATCGCTTGGAGGAACAAAAACGCGCCGCCGGCCAGTCCACAAACGAGGCCGGGGCGACCCCGGCGTCCAGCCCTGCCACAAACCAGCCGCAGTCGTCCGCCGCGACACCGACACCGTCTCCAGCCTCCATTACCGCATCGAGGGCCGTTGCTCCCAATCCCGGTGGAACAAACCATCTGGATTATCGCATCACCAACACCGCCCGTCCGATGCGCCAGTTGGAGCGCGACGACCGCGTGTTGAATCTGGAAAACGCGCTGTTGGAAACCACCGATGGCCGCATTGCCCTGGACATTCCAGACAGCTTGCGCGCGAAGCCCGATTCCGGCAGTTACATCGTCCAGGCCGTCAATCCGCTCGATGACGATTTCCGTTCGCTGCTCAAGAACGCCGGCGCTGAGATTGTTTCCTTCATCCCCAACAACGCCTATCTGGTGCGCATGCCGGCGGCGGCTGCGGCGCAGGTCGAAGCCAGTCCGCTGACGCAGGCATTGGTGGATTACGAACCGTATTACAAACTCAAGTGGCCGCTGTTGAAATTCGCGGCGGACGGCAGCGAACTGCCGGGCGGCACGCGGTTGAACGTCCTGCTTTTCTCGGACACACAACAGCAGACGATGGAGCAGATGACGGGATTGGGAGCGAAGATACTCGGCCAGGACCGATCCATAGTTCTGGTCGAACCGCGCGACGCCACACTGGCGCAGATCGCGTCGCTGCCCGGCGTGCAGATATTGGAACTCCATCGCCAGCGCGGTCGGGCCAACGATCTGGCCCGAGCCCGGGTCGGCGTGGCGGAAGACAGCGTCGTGGCCACCAATTACCTGGGGCTGACGGGGACAAACATCACCGTGAACGTCAATGACACGGGTGTGGATGCAACGCATCCCGACCTGGTGGGCCGCGTGTTTGGTGATGTTGCTTCCAGCGCCGTGGACACCGATGGCCACGGGACGCACGTTGCGGCGACCATCGCCGGCGACGGTTCGGTATCCACAACGGTCACCAACGCCAGCGGTTCGCAATTGCCGGCTGTGGACGGTCAGTTCCGGGGCATGGCCCCGGCGGCAACCATCTTCTCGGTGGCCATTGCGACAAATTTCAGCATCGGGCCTTTCCGTTCGGACGCGTATCTGCAAGAAACGGCGGCCAGCACCAACGCGCTGATCTCGAACAACAGTTGGGTGTTCATCGGCGAGTATTCCTATGACCTCGGAGCGGCTTCGTATGACGCCGCAGTGCGCGACGCGCTGCCGGAGATCACCGGTTCCCAGCCCATGCTGTTTGTGTTCGCCGCAGGCAATGACGGTGACGGCGACGTCAGCGGTAGCGGCGGGTTTCCCGGCTCTGTCAATTCCCCCGCCTCGGCCAAGAACGTCATTGCCGTCGGTGCCATCGAGCAATTACGGGACATCACCAATCGGGTCGTCATCGGCGTGGATACCAACGGCGTGGCCGTCTGGGAGGATGAAACCGATTCCGACAATCAGGTGGCGTTTTACTCGGGCCGCGGCAACGTGGGCATCGGCATCGAGGGAGAGTATGGCCGTTTCAAGCCGGACGTTGTCGCGCCGGGTTCGTTTGTGTTGTCGGCGCGTTCCGACCAGTGGGACGAGGAAAGTTACTACAACCCCACCAATCACATCCTAAACGTCCGTCCTTTCGAGGAACTCGTCGCGCGTCAGTTGACCCGTTTCAGCATTTTCATTCCCGACAACGCCGTGGGCTTCTCCATCCGCGTCGTGCCCAACGTGCTTTCGCCCGACCCGTTGCCGGTCCTGCCCATTTACGCCAGCACCACCGGCGTGCCCACGCTGGCGGACTTTGTCGGCACGAACGAGGTTTTCATCCCGCCGGACGCCACGTTGGTCACCGACACCACCTGGAATTACAGCATCGCCAACAACACCAGCCAGGACATCAACGTCCACATCGTCACGGACATCATTACCACCAATGACCAGGGTAATTACTTTGAGGTGTTGAGAGCGATGAACGATTCGCTGGGAACGCAGCCGTATTACTACCGTTACGAATCTGGCACCAGCATGGCCACGCCGGTCGTGTCCGGCACGCTGGCGTTGATCCAGGAATTCTTTCAGGAACGTCTCTCCGCCACGCCCAGTCCGGCGTTGTTGAAGGCGATGATCATCAACGGCGCGGTGCGTGTCAGAAACACCTACAACTATTCCGTCCGCGGCGTCATCAATCTTCAGGGCTGGGGATTGATCTCCCTGCCCAACAGTTTGCTCGACGCCTCCAACGCCGTGGCCCAGGCCGAGTCCGCGCTCCATGTCGTGGACCAAAGTCCCTCCGAATCCCTCGCCACGGGCAGCAGCCGCACCCGCATCATCACCGTCCAGGAGGAAAGCCAGGGTGCGCCCATGCGCATCACCCTCGTCTGGACCGATCCGCCCGGCAATCCGGTCGCTGGCGTCAAACTCGTCAACGACCTCGATCTCGTGGTCACGAATCTTGTCACAGGCGAAGTCTTTTTCGGCAACGACATCCTCGGCGACGTTTATAACGCCCCATGGGACACCAACGCCATCGCGAACGTGGATTCCGTCAACAATGTCGAGAACGTGTACCTGCCGCCGGGACTGGACGGCAGCTACTCGGTCACCGTCGTCGGGCGCAGGGTCAACGTCAACGCAGTCACCGCCAACCCCGACAACGTGGCCCAGGACTACGCGTTGGTGATCAGTTGCGGCGACACGGACAATTACGGTCCGCGACCCGTGGAGGTGGGGGACGAGCCGGTGCAATTCTCGACCGTGCCCTATGTGGACGTGTTGACGAACACATTCACCGCCACGGACGTTGCCGGTTCGTTGTTGACGGGCCAGCACGTGGGTGCCAGCTCGCCATTGCTGGGCCTGGAAAAAATCCCTTCGCCCGTGGGCACAAATTCCGTCATCACGCTTGGGCAGACGAACCAGTGGCACTTCTACGTGCTGACGAACACCACGGAATTCACCAATGCCGCGTTCGTCACCTTCCTGCCGCCGAACCTTTCCACTCCGCGAATGGGCGTTTTCACCGATGTGCCCGGAGAGGATTCCCGCATCGAGGCGGACATTGATCTTTACGTTTCTCAGGACCCGAACCTCACGAATCTTGTGCCGGCCGTGATTGATGCTTCGAGAAAATCCCTCAGGCGCGGCGGCACGGAGTTCGTCGTCTATTCCAATTCCGCGCTCAACGATGTGTACTACGTCGGCGTCAAATCCGAGGACCAGATGGTGGCGGAATACGCGTTCCTGGGAGTGTTCAGTCTCGAACCCTTCAGCACGGAGGACGAGGGCGACATCGTCGTTCGCGGCATCCCGGTGCCGTATGAGATTCCCGACGGCAGCAACCCCAATCCCGGCGTGGCCTATATCATCGGCTTGTCGCTGTCCGACCAGATCGTCCGGCGCGTCATCCTGACCAACGAGATCACGCATGACAATCTTGGCGACCTGTTCACCAAACTCATCCACAACAACGTGTCCGCCGTGCCGCTCAATCATCGCGGCAAACCCACGACCCCGGACGCACCCGGCCCCTACACCTACGTGTTCGAGGACAACGGCGAATATCTGGACGACGACAACACCGTCATCGTCACCGGTTCGGATGGACCCGGAACGCTGAGGAGATTTGTGGGCGAGAGCAGTCTCGGCGTCTGGGTCTATCCGGTGATTGACAACGCGCCCGGCAACACCGGCACGGTGGACCGCGTGACGTTGCGAATCGAGCCGTCCGACCTCGGCGGCGGTGCTGACGACCGCGTGCTGCAACCCAACACGTTCACCGTGGATGTCGTGAACGTGCCGCCGGAGGCCACAAACCTCACGGTTTGCGTTTCGGGCAACACGTTGCCGGTGGGACTGTATCTGTTGCGCGACGATTTCGAGGATTTTCAGTCCGGCGATTTCGTGGTCAAGAGCCTCGTGGTCGAACCGCCGGGCGACTGTTTGTCGTTGAGCGTTTTTGACAATCCGCCGTTGACTGCGGGACGCTACTTCATAGTCGTCTTCAATCCCAACGACCAGGTGCAGAACGTTCGGATCGTGGCAAATCTGGAGTTGGCGGCCGATCCGGTGGCGCCGTTTTTGGTGAACATTCCCGGAAACACGCCAATTTTGGATGACGCGGTGTCCTACGCGAGTCTCTTTGTGACGAACGACGCCCGAATCGCGCGTGCCGAGGTGGGGTTGCGCGTGGAACACCCGCGCGCCTCGGACCTGGCCATCACGCTGATCAGTCCGCTGGGCAAACGCATATTGCTGGTGGAGAACCGGGGCAGCACCAACGAACTGGGATTTGGCTCAACGAGCTACACCACCAACCTGGTGTTCGCCGCCGCGCAGACCAATAATCCGGCGCCGATCACGAACATCG
>DAOLDN010000184.1:0-7064 GCA_035327385.1 Verrucomicrobiota bacterium
CGCAGCTTCCTTCCTCGCGACGGAAAATCCAGCGTCTTCAACACATTCCTCCAGACATTCTATTACGACGCCGGGCTGCCGGCGGGCGACATCGCGTTCCCGTCCGCCGATGGACAGACCATTACGACGGAAAACTACACGTTCGTCATCCGCACCGACAACTCAGTCACCGACGTGCAATTCAACATCCAGGACACCAGCGTGAACAACGACGACGTTGTGACGGCGACGCCCAACGGCAACGGCAATTCCAACGGCGCACCCGTTTTTGTATCCGCGACACAAGTCACACCTGACCCCGGCCTCGACAGCCAGCATCCGAATCTGCCGAGGGAATTCCGTTTCACCTACGCCAGCGTGGCCAGTTCCAACACCGCCACCATCACCGTCCACCTGCGCACACCGTCGTCCGACGCCCACACGAACCGTTACACCACGTTGACGCGCACCGTGAACACCTCTTCACCGGCCAACACCCTGCACATCACAACGCCGCCAATGGATGGGACGATTTTGCTGCTCGCCTCCAATGCGACTTACCAGACGCAAACCTGTTTCACCAGCAGCCTCACGAACGATCCGGCCCATTACAGCGTGTTCGTCAACGGAGTGTTCCAACCGCGCGAAAACTACGTGTTCAGTCCCGGTCGCTGCGGCGTCGGGCTGCGCGCGTTGCTTTACACCTACATTCCCCTGCCCGGCACGAACACGGTGACCGTCACCTATTCCAATCAAGTCCTGTTGACCGACACACGCACCTTTGTCGTCGGCTGGCCCGGCGACAGTGACGGCGACGGCATGACAGACCATCACGAACTGCTGGCCGGCACGGATGTGAACAATCCTGATTCCGTCCTGCAAATCACCGGACTTGCCAACGGCAGCGAAATCGTCTGGGACAGCGTACCCGGACGAGTGTATCAGGTGCTTGCGGCAACGAACGTTTGGCAGCCCATGATACCCATCAGCCCGTTCATCCAGGCCAGCGGCGAATCCTCGTTTTATTTCGACAGCCTTCTGGACGCAGTCAGCAAGTTCTACAGGGTGCAGTTGATTCCGTAACCACGGCGCACCGCACAAACATGCGGTAGGCGTCCGCGTCTGAAGCTGGTAAAAAAACGTCGAATTCAATCACCAATCATGAAAACAACCACAGCACTGGCATTGGCGCTTTGCGTGGGGGCGTTGTCCGCCACCGGACTGCGCGCCGCCACCTACAACGGAAATGGGGACACCAGCTTCGGAGGGGCGGTCGGGAACGGCTCTCTGGCGGTGACCGACAACGGCACGGACCTGACGTTCACGTTGACCCGCGGATTGAGCGGTGACTTGAACGACGTGCTGGTCATTTATCTCGACACCGCGCCGGGCGGCATTTCGGACACGTCGGGCCTCACGGACACGGGCGATGGCGCTCGCAAGGCGATTTCCGGTTTCAACGGCGGGACAGACCGGAGCGTGTTGTCGTTCACGACAGGCTTCCTGCCCGAATACGCGGTGACGATTGAAGGCGGCTTCGCGAGCCTGTTTCAGATCGTAAGCGGTGGTTCGCATAATTGGATCACGGGCACCGGCCAGTCGGGCAGCACGTCCGCAACGTTCAGCCTCACGCTCGGATTGTCGAACCTCGGAATCAATGCCGGTGACAGCTTCAATCTGTTCGGCAGTTACATCGCCGGCTCGGCCTGGCGTTCCACCGAGGCCATCGCCGGCAACGGAACGGGATCAACCGGATACAATCCCTTCTCCCAAAGCAGCTACGAGACTTATACCACCATTCCCGAACCGTCGTCGGTCGCATTCCTGGGTCTCGCCGGCCTTGCCCTGATCGGGCAATTCCGGCGTCGCGACTGACAATGGTTCGATTCGCTACAGCCCCGCGTTCGCGCGGGGCTTTTTTTATGGAGAAGGACATGCCGGAATGCATGGACACTGAAGGGACGAGATCACGGACAATGGCCGCAACGACATCGCGCTCCCGTCGAGTGTTTGTTTGCGTCGGCAGCAACCGGCGGCTTGTCTCGTTGGAAAGGCGGAAGCATAGTTGGAGCATGCAACCGACATCGGACGGCTCACGCGCTGCGACAGGGAACGTCGCTCGGTTGTCGTCCTTCGCGCGTTGGCTGCTGACTGCCTGTCTGCTTGCCACATTCTGCGCTCCCGCTCCCGCCGTCATCCTGTGGAGCGATTTGGGGACGACGTTTGTTCACGACACGGGTGCCGGCAGTTCATTTCTGACCGGTCGAGCGATGGACATCCTGGGTGGCGCAGTGGAAGCCGATGACACCTCAAGCAACACGCTGTATTTCAAATTTCAGGTGGACCCGCTGTCGGACGTGACCACGGAGGAGTATTTCGCGGCATTTCAACTTTACGAGGGCGAAGTTCAGCGACTGGCGTTGGGCAACTCGCTGAAAGCCTGGCCTTACACCGCGTTCAACACGGACCCGTCCGGCGACGCCAACCGGATGGCCGGCGAGGTGTATCTGCGTTCGGCAACTCCCGAGCCGCCTAAAGGCGACGAAGCGGTCACTTACGAATTCCCGCGCCGAGGCAGGGAGGTGACGATTGTCTTCAAGGTGGACTATGTGCCGCGCGGAATGGATTGGGTGACCGTATGGTTGAACCCGGACTTGTCGCCGGGGGCAACGGAGTCGAACCAACCTGAAAACTTGACGACACGATTCAAGGCCAACGCATCGTTCAGTCAGATCCGGTTGAGGCACGGCGGCGGCGGCGGTGGATGGACGTTCAGCGACATGGCCATTGCCACGTCGTTCAGTGATTTTGTCTCCAGCAGCAGCCTCGAACCGTCCGGCGAAGCGATGGAGTATCCGCGCAGCGCACAGGCAATCCGTGTGCGAACCTGGCAACGGGAGGAGGGACTGCCGCAGGCGGCCATTCGCGCGCTGGCCCAGACGCGCGACGGCTATCTGTGGCTGGGGACGGATGACGGCGTATTGAGGTTCGACGGGTTGCGGTTTGTGCCGTTTGGGTTGAGGGACGGATTGCGTGGCGGAGGCGTGAAGACTCTGCTGGCCGACAGTCGCGGCGCGCTGTGGATTGGCGGCGGCGGCGGATTGAGCCGGTTGCAGGGCGGAGGCATCAGTTCATACACGGTTCAGGATGGGCTTCCTTCGGACAACATCAGTGCGCTGGCCGAGGATCGGGAGGGGAGAATCTGGGTGGGCACTGACAACGGTCTGGCATTGTGGGAGCGCGGGTCGTTGGTGGAATTTGCGGCGGCTTCGGTGTTCAAGAATCGTGCGGTCAAGAGTCTTTTCAGGGACAGGCAGGGGGACATGTGGTTGTGCGTGTCGGGAATGGGAGTGTTCCGCTACAGCGAAGGTCGTTTTGCGGCGCTGGAGGACGGTCCGCCTGAGCCGTTTTTGCTGGACCCGCATTGTTTGCTGGTGGATTCTGCGGGGCGATTGTGGATCGGGGCGGGGGATGATTATGTGTTGTGCCGTGAGGGGAGCGAGTGGCGTCGTTACCGGATACCCAGGCACATGGCCCGGCCTTACATTAATTGTCTTGCGGAGGAGCCGGATGGAACTGTGTGGGCAGGGTCTGTGAGTGAGGGATTGTTTCAATTCAGCGGCGGAAAACTGGAATCGTTGAACGCGGGCAACGGTCTTCTGGACAATCAGGTGGAGTGTCTGCTGGTGGATCGCGAGGGCAAATTGTGGGTGGGCACTGAGACGGGCCTGAACCGGCTGCGTCGGAAAATTCTGTTCCCGTTCGGACAGAATGAGGGATTGGGCACCGGGCCGGCGTTGGGGCTTGCGGAGGTGACGCCGGGACTGGTTTTGGTGGCGAAGTTGAACGACGGTTTGTTTCGCTGGGACGGCAGGCGTTTTGAGCATTTGCAGGAGAAACCGCGTGACAATGCCGCGCCGGTGTTTCAATCGCTGCTAAAAACTGCCGAGGGGGAGTGTTGGGTCGGCGGCGTGAACGGTCTGATGTATTTCAAGGATGCCACCGGGCCGATGTCGAGGCCGGACCGGATGTTGTTTGAAGGTGTGAACTTCACGGCGCTGGCTGCGGACGGCGGCGGGAGGCTTTGGGCGGGAACAGCGGACGGGGTGTTGTGGCGCGGCAAGGGCAACGATTGGGTTTCGTGGACTAATTTGTCAAATGGGCACGCCGTGACTGGGATTGTGCCGGAGTCGAAGGATTCTGTGTGGATCGGAACTGCGGGCAACGGATTGCACTTGTTCGCGAATGGAGAGTTTTCGCGCCTGGACAAGGCGGGCGATTTGTTGAGCGATTCCATTCGCACGCTTTATCTGGACGCGTCGGGCACGTTGTGGGTGGGAACGGCCGGCGGCGGCTTGAGCTGGGTGACAGACGGACGCGTCAAGTCCGTGACCACGCGCGAAGGGTTGCCGGACAATACCATTTCCCAAATCCTCGAAGACAGTTCAGGCCGGCTCTGGCTGGGGTGCAATCGCGGCATCGCCTCGTTGAGCAAACGCGACCTGAACGAATTCGCCGCCGGAAAAATCCCGGTGGTCTATCCCAAGGTCTATGGCGCGGGCGACGGGATGTTGTCCGAGGAATGTACTGGCGGCTTTTCCCCGGCGGGTCTCCGGACGCGGTCGGGTCTGCTTTGGTTCTCGACGACGAAGGGTGTGGTCGTGGCGGACGCCCGACCGCACGCGTCGGATTCGCTCGCGCCCAGGGCGGTGCTGGAGGAATTTTATGTGGACGGAGTCGCGTCGTCGGATTTCCTGTCGCGTCGAATGACCAGCGGCCGGCTGGATGTGCCCGCCGAATCGGTGTTGCCCGACGCGTATCCGTTGACCATTCCGCCGGGTCGCCATCATCTGGAGTTCCGCTACACGGGATTGAGTTTCGACACGCCGGAACGGATACGGTTTCGCTACCGGCTCGAAGGACTGGACGCCGACTGGGTGGAGGCGGGCACGCGGCGTGTGGCCATCTACAACTACGTGCCGCCCGGCCAGTACCGTTTCCGCGTTGTGGCGTGCAACAGTGACGGCGTGTGGGGCGAATCGGGCGACGGCGTGTCGTTCGTCGTCAAGGCGCATTTCTGGCAGGCGTGGTGGGTGTTGTTGCTGGCTGCCATCGCCCTGCTCGCAGTGGTCGGCGGTGTGGCGCGGCTGGTGGAGAAACGCAAATTGCATCGCCGCCTCGCGCACCTCGAACAGGAACGCGCCCTGCAACGGGAACGCGCGCGCATCGCGCAGGATTTGCACGACGACCTCGGTTCGTCGCTGGCGCGCATCTCCCTGTTGAGCGGACTGGCAAAGGTGGACCGGGAAAACCCGGCGCAGTTGGAGACGCACATGGACAAGATCGCCCAGTCGGCGGCCCAGACCGTGCAGGCACTGGAGGAAATCGTCTGGGCGGTGCGGCCCGGCAGTGATTCGCTTCAAAGCCTGGTGGATTACATCGCGCATTTCGCGAACGAACTGTTCGACGGCAACACCGCTCGCTGCCGTCTGGATCTGCCGCACGATCTGCCCGCGATTCCCCTGCCGCCGGATGTGAGGCACAACATTTTCCTCGTCGTCAAGGAGGCGCTGACCAACGCGTTCAAACACGCCGGCGCTTCCGAGGTCCGGTTGCAGGCGTCGCTCTCGGGAAATTATCTGCAAATTCTCATCGAGGACGACGGTCGCGGATTTGATCCAGTGTCGGCGTCCACGCGCGGAAGCCGCAACGGACTGGGCAACATGCAGCGACGCGTCGAGGCGCTGGGCGGGGCGTTGAAGATTCAAAGCGAACCCGGCAAGGGCACGTCGTTGAGATTGACGGCGGACATTTCAAGATCGCTGGCAGCGGGCGCGGCTTGAGATTTGAGCGGAGCCGGCCCATACTGGCGCGTCAGCACACATGGACTTGCGAACGATCTGTTCGCGCAACGATTCAGTTTTATGGCGATCAAAGTGGCGATTGTGGAAGACGACGAGGGCATCCGGGCCAGCCTGGCTTCGCTGATCAAACGCGCCCCGGCGTTGAAACTGGCGGGTGAGTATCCGGACGGCGAAACGGCGCTCAAGGAAATCCCTCGTAAACCGCCGGACGTGGTGCTCATGGATATCAACATGCCCGGCATCAAGGGCGTGGAATGTGTGCGCCAGTTGAAGTCCGCAGTGCCGGACGTGCAGTTCCTGATGCTCACGGTCTATGAGGACAGCGACTCATTGTTCAACTCGTTGAAGGCGGGCGCCAGCGGCTATCTGCTCAAACGCACTGCGTTCGCGCGCCTCGTGGACTCCATCCACGATGTCCATTCGGGAGGTTCGCCGATGAGTCCGCAACTGGCGCGTCGCGTCGTCCAGTTCTTCTCAAGGCCCAACGAGGGTGAATCGCCCGTGGCGCGACTGACTCCCGGCGAGAAGGAATTTCTGGATCAGCTCTCCAAGGGCTACGCTTACAAGGAAATCGCCGACCGCATGAAGATCAGCATTGATACCGTCCGCAGTTACGTGCGCGCCGTGTATGAGAAACTGCACGTCCATTCCCGCACCGAGGCCGTGGTGAAATATTTGCGCGGCTGAAACCATTCCAACGACACGCTGGACCGCGTCAAATAGCCAGTTGAAGAATCCTCGATCCAAAAAGACCACTGTCGCGAAACAGCCGGTGTCGCCAGCGCCTGCCCGCGAACTGTCGCGCGGACGGCTCTGGTTGTTCCGCGTCATGGCCATCTCATTGCCCGTGCTGCTGCTGGTGTTGCTGGAAGTCGCGTTGCGCATTGGCGGCTACGGATATGAGACGGGTTTTTTCAAGGAGGCGGAGATTGACGGGAGGCCGCGAGTCGTCAGCAACGAACGGTTCACGTTGCGCTTCTTTCCGCCCGAACTCGCCCGATGGCCCGCCCATTTCAGTTTCGAGAAACACAAGCCGCCCGGAACAATCCGCATTTTCGTCTTCGGCGAATCCGCAGTCATGGGCGACCCTCAACCCTCCTTCGGTGCCAGTCGTTTTCTCCAGGTGCTGTTGGAGGAACGGTTTCCCACTGGGCGCTTCGAGATCTTCAACACCGGCATCACCGCCATCAATTCCCACGTCGTCCGGCCCATCGCCAGGGA
>DAOLDN010000185.1:0-7042 GCA_035327385.1 Verrucomicrobiota bacterium
TGAAATGGAAGTTCGCCGCGTCACGGCTCGTTCCCGGCAGGCGCGACGCACTGCGCTTCGAGCAGCGCAGTGGAATGTTGCGCAACATCCTCTCGCCCGCCGTGCCGCAATTCGCGGCGGATGAAGCCGCGCAATTGATGAACGAATCACTCGCCGGCGCGCGCGTGCCACGCGACAACGTCGTCGGCTGGGTGCTGCACACCGGAGGCCGCGACGTGCTGCTGGCATTGCGTGACAGGCTCGGTTTGTCGGAATCCGACGTGCGCCACAGTTCGGGAATCCTTCGCGAGTTCGGCAACATCAGCAGTCCCACCGTGCTGTTCGTCCTCGAAGCCGCCTTGAAGGATTCCGTGCCCGACGGCCTGTGGTGGATGTCATCTTTCGGAGCCGGGTTCAGTTGTCACGGAGCGCTGTTGGAGGTGCGGTGAATCGCGTCGTCCAACCCGAATTGCTCGACGAATTGCCTCCGGACGATCCGCGCGCCATCCACTCGCGACGCGACCTCCAACGATTGAACCTGCTGATGCGTCACGGGCCGATGCTTTGCGACGCGCTTCTGAAGAGCGTTCGTCAACCGCCGCAAACATTGGTCGAGATTGGCGCGGGCGACGGCTCGTTGATGCTGCAACTGGCGCAACGCCTCCACAAACGCTGGCCCAATGTTCAAGTGCTGTTGCTGGACCGGCACGAAACCGTCGCCAATGAAACCTTGTCCTCCATCCGCGCGCTCGGCTGGCAGGCGCAGTCGGTGACGGCGGATGTTTTCGACTGGCTGGCATCCGACACGAATCGTTGCGATGCCATGATTGCTAACCTGTTCCTTCATCATTTTGCCGGCGACAAACTCGCGGAACTGTTGCGGCTTGCGGCGTTGAGGACGAATTGTCTCGTGGCGTGTGAAACGCGACGCAGCCGTGCGGCGCTGGCGATGTGTTCATTATTGCCAGCCATCGGCTGCAACGCCGTCACGCGGCACGACGCGCGATTGAGCGTTCGCGCCGGGTTCGCCGGACACGAATTGTCGGCGCTATGGCCTGCGGGCGATGCGTGGCGATTGACGGAGCGCCGCTCGATGCTGGTGACGCATCTGTTCAGCGCAACGCGCAACGCGTGAACCGACAAATGAAACCCATCACCATCATCGGCGGCGGACTTGCGGGCCTTGCGTTGGGCATCGGTCTGCGGCGGCGCGGCGTGCCGGTCACAGTGGTCGAGGCCGGACATTATCCGCGACACAAGGTTTGCGGTGAATTCATCAGCGGACGGGGACAAGCGACGCTGGAGCGGCTTGGATTGCTTGGACGATTGACAAGCGCCGGCGCAACCTCAGCCGACACAGTAGAATTTTTCACACCGACATCGGTTGGCGGAGTCCGGCGTCTCCCGCAGCCGGCGTTGTGCCTGCCGCGATATGAAATGGACGCGCTGTTCGCGGCGCATTTTCGCGAATTGGGCGGCGACTTGCGCGAGGGCGAACGGAGGCGCGACCCTTCCACGGACGAAGGCGTGGTGCTGGCAACGGGCCGGCGGTTGCATCCGACGGTCAACGGGCGGCATTGGTTTGGATTGAAGGTCCACGCGCGCGGCGTTCATCTCGAAGCCGATCTGGAAATGCACCTGTCGCGGTTCGGTTACGTGGGTTTATGCCGGCAACCCGGCGGGGTTGTGAACGTGTGCGGATTGTTTCGTCACGGCGCGAAACGCGCGGCCAACCCGGGGGATTGGCGGGAGATGTTGTGCGGACCGCAGGGATCGTTGCTGCGCGACCGGATGAGCGGAGCGACATTTGCGGAGAATTCTTTCTGCGCGGTGGCGGGAATTCATCTGGGATCGCAGCACGCCCGATTGCAGGATGGTTGTCGCGTCGGCGACGCGTTGACAATGATCCCTCCGCTGACCGGCAACGGCATGTCCATCGCCTTCGAGACGGCGGAGGCGGCGATCAATCCTCTCACGGAATGGAGTCAGGGAACAATCCCGTGGCCGGACGCGCAAAAAACCATTTCGCTGCGCTGCGATGAATTGCTGTCAACGCGGCTGCGCTGGGCGGGATGGATTCAGCGGGCGGCGCTGTCGCCGATGATGCAGGGAGCTTTGCTAAAGTTGACCTCGCGCAGCGACCGGTTGTGGCGCTCATTCTTCGAGCGCACGCGCTGACTCCGATCACGCTTCGCGAAGCCAGTTCGCGACATCCGTGGCGGCGTAGGTGATGACGATGTCCGCGCCCGCGCGGCGCATGGCCAGCAGGCTTTCCATCGTCACGGCGCGTTCATCAATCCAGCCTTTTGCAGCGGCGGCCTTCACCATCGAATACTCCGCGCTCACGGCATAGGCGGCTGTCGGGAGACCGAACTGCGTTTTGACGCGATGCAGAATGTCGAGATAGGCGAGGGCGGGCTTGACCATCACGATGTCCGCTCCCTCGGCGACGTCCAACGCCACCTCGCGCAACGCCTCGTTCGCGTTGGCGGCGTCCATCTGGTAACTGCGGCGGTCGCCGAATTGCGGAGTGGATTCCGCAGCCTCGCGGAACGGCCCGTAAAATGCCGACGCAAACTTTGCCGCGTAGGACATGATGGGAGTGTCCGCGTGGCCCGAACGGTCGAGTTCCGCGCGGATGGCCCGAACGCGGCCGTCCATCATGTCGCTGGGCGCGACGATGTCCGCTCCCGCGTCGGCATGACTTGCGGCCGTGCGGGCAAGGAGTTTGAGCGTGGGATCATTGAGGATTGTTGCGTCAGATTTTTCCCGACGCACGATGCCGCAGTGGCCGTGCGACATGTATTCGCAAAGGCAGACATCCGTGATGACCAGCAGCCCCGGCAGTTCCTTCTTCAACAGTCTCACGGCTTGTTGCACGATGCCGTTGCGCGCGTAGGCGCCGGATGCGCGATCATCCTTGCGGTCTGGAATTCCGAACAGCAACACCGCGGGAACGCCCGCCGCGTGCGCCGACGCCGCTTGGCGCACCATTTCGTCCGGCGACAACTGGAACACGCCCGGCATGGCTTCAATGGGCTTGCGCAGTTTGCGTCCACTGCGGACAAACAACGGGAGGACGAGTTGCGAGACATTGAGGTGCGTCTCGCGGACGAGGCGTCGCAACGCGGCGGACTGGCGCAGGCGTCGCGGTCTGAGAGTGGGGAACTGTCCAACGGCTTGCAGACTCATGGCTTCATTCTAGGGCCGCATCATTGGGTGCAAAGCGCAAAGTTGACGCCGCTGGAATGACAATCCCGTCACGCCATTTCGGATTTCGGAATTCGGGTTTGAGACTTAACCCTCGTCGCCGTCGTCGTCTTTGACGCCTTGCATCCGCTTGAGCGGGCAGCCGGCGCGAAGCCAGCCGTTGACGAACGCGTCGAGGTCGCCGTCCATCACCGCTTGCACGTTGCTGGTTTCGACGCCCGTCCGCAAATCCTTCACCATCCGATACGGCTGGAAAACGTAGCTGCGAATCTGGTTGCCCCACGAGACGCTGCCTTTCTCGCCGTAGAAACGTTCCATCTCCGCCTTCTGCGCGTCCACGCGCTGGGCGTAAATGCGAGAGAGCAGCAATCGCATCGCCGTCGCGCGGTTTTGATGCTGCGATCGCTGGGTTTGTGACGCGACGACAAGTCCTGTCGGGATGTGCGTGATGCGAACGGCGGTTTCCACCTTGTTCACGTTCTGGCCGCCCTTGCCGCCGGAACGGAAAGTGTCCACGTGAAATTCATTCGGAGGAATCACGATGTCCGACGACGTCTCCTCGATTTCCGCAATCGCGTCCACGCTGGAGAAACTGGTGTGACGGCGTTTGTTGGAATCGAACGGTGAGATGCGCACCAGCCGATGCACGCCGCGTTCGGCCTTGCAGAAGCCGTAGGCGTTTTCGCCCTTGATGAGCATGGTGACGCTCTTGATGCCCGCGCCTTCGCCGGGCAGGGCGTCTTCCACCTCCACCTCCCAGCCTCGCGATTCGGCCCAGCGCTGATACATGCGCATGAGCATGTTGGCCCAGTCGCAGGCCTCGGTGCCGCCCGCGCCGGCGTTGATGCTGAGAATGCAATTGCTGCGGTCGTGAGGGCCGGTGAGGAACACCTTCAATTCCAGCGCGTCGAGGTCCTTGAGGAGCTTGGCGACGTCGCGCTCCAGTTCCTGCTCGATTTTGGCCTGGTGTTCCGGCGGCTCGGCCTGACCCAGTTCCATCATCACGCGGGCGTCGTCAAGGTGTTTTGCGGACGTGGCGATTGGCTCAAGCTTGCCTCGGATGGACGCGGACTCATCAATGATCTTCTGGGCCGCCTCGCGGTTGTTCCAGAAATTGTCAGCCGCCATCAAGGCGCTGATTTCGTCCTGACGTTTTTGCAGCCTGGCGACGTCAAAGAAACCTCCGCAGGTGCGTGAGCTTGGCTTCGGCGGCTTCGATCTGGACTGCAATGTTCTCGAACATGCCGCGGAAGATAGCGGATGAACGAGAGGGAAATAAAGACTGAAGTTCTGAAGGGCGGTATCATAATTTGAACACCATTCCACTGCTCTGATTAGCACCCGGCTGAAGCCGGGTGCGATTAAAATGCCCGCAAATTCAGGCGATTGTTATCATTTTTCCACTGCCAGATTTTGACATGGGAACCTCCACCAGCCCGCGGACGAAAGAATCCGGGATGGTGCAGATCAATTCCGCAGGATGGTATGAGCGCCTCGGCATGAATCCCGGAAGCCCATGCAAGCCCGCGCGGTATCGGGGCAGTGAATTTTTAAGAGAGTTTCATCCCGGACAGCATCGGCTTCAGCATTACTGCCGGAACACACGGAAGTACCGCTCCGGATCGTGGGGAGAAATCTGGGCCGGACAACTGAACGTGCCGAAGGCATCAAACTGATTGGTCCGAATTGTTTGCCATGACGATTCGTCCGCAGCGAGGTCTGTCGTTGTTTGAATCAAGAATATGGCATCCGGCTCTCCTCCAACTCCCGACAATGAAAGCGTCGAATCCGTCAAACGAGGAGGACAGAGGCTGACGCCGTCGCCCGAGATTCCAGTCGCAGTAATCTGGTAAGTGCCGGTTGTGCCCTGAAAGTCGGCGGAAATGATGGCTGTAAAGGCACCGCTGTTGGTCGGTTGGAGCGGCAACTGAATCATCGAGGTAGAAGTGTTCTCAGCGCTGGCGAGCAATTTCCCGTCGCGCCCGTAAATGCGCACTCTCGGGAAAAAGCCGGCGGCCCCCGTGAGTCGCTCGCATTGGACAAGAACCGACTGGCCCTCGCACGCGTTGAAATTCCAGACGTCCATGTCACCCATATCAATCGTGGCGTTTTGACTGCTTCCGTTCGTCAACACACCTCCCTGATCTCCAGCGGATACGACGTAGGTGCCGGGCACCCTGGCAAAGTGCAGTTTGTAATTGCCCGTATAACCGGGATAACAACTGTTGACGACGACAAGATACGTTCCGCCGCTGCTTGCGGAGGCCGAAAGCCGGCCATCTCGCAGACTTGATGTCAGCGTGATCGAAATGCCAATCAGACTGCCGTCCGGCGCATAAAGGCGGATTTCCGGGGCGAATACCAACGAGGGCGGGCCGGTGCCGGACGATCCCATTCGAAGCTCTATGGCATCGCCCTCGCTCGCCTCAAAACTCCAAAGGTCCAGATCGCCCAGCAACATGACGCCTGAATGGGCCGCACCATTCGTCAACGGACCGCCTTCATCCCCCGCCGGCACCTCAAACGAGTCGGGAGTTCTTGCGAATCGTAACGTGTAATTACCCGTCCCGCCTCTGACCGCGACCCTGAAAGTGCCGCTGTTGGTCAGTTGAAAAGTCAGGAATGTGTCCGGGGCAGGCGCGACGGAAGATGCCGTGGCGGTCCGGATCAACACATCGTCGGGACCGAACAACTGCAAGATTGGCGAAAGGGACATTCCGCCGGCTCGCAGAAGGATGTTGTCCCCGGTGTTGCCGGCGAATTCGTAGTAATTGGTCGTATTTGCGAGCGTTCCGCTGTGATTGCCGCCGTTGGTCAACGTCGTCTGTGCCATGCACTCGACCGCAAACAGAAAATGAACGAAGGGCAACAACAGCGCCAAACCCAACGCCGGGAAAACTCGCGCGAATGGACGAACATCCAGCGACGGCGCTCTGTGATCAACATCACTTGCACACCGAACCTGACAGCCGACCGCGCTCGACCGACGATCACATTCGAGAAAGATGTTAACGCAGGACATACTTAGTGCAATTCTTCTAATTGTCTGGCTTTGCGCATATTAGATTAGCATCCGCGGTTCTTCGCTGTTTCCAGTGGAGTCGTTCCCGCCACATGCACCAACATCCAAGCACCAAGCTCCAGAGAACATCCAAGTTCCAAGTTTCAAACCTGCGTTCTGACACGCCCAAGCCACTGGTGCAATCGGACGAATTTGCGAGGAACAACCGTTCTGATGCCGGCGTTCTTGGAATTTGGTTCTTGGTGTTTCTCTGGAGCTTGGATGTTGGACCTTGGGGGCTTGATACTCCAGCGTCCGCCAGCATCACGGGCAACTTCGATGTGCAGGATCCACCGAAAACAGCGAAGAACCAGTAACATCGTCCGTCACGGTTGCGCCAGAATCGAATAGAATCGTTGATTTCGAGTGCCGGCGGCGCTGTCCAGCCATTGAAGGGAGTTTCCCGTTGCCTGAAGGTCGGCAGACAACGGAGCCCACTGCGAGTCGTCGAGGTGGTCTTTGCATAGCACACGGTAACGTCCGCCCGGCACACTGCTCCAGGTCAATGTTGTTCCCTGAGTCGTTCGTTGGAGTTGCGAAACCAATGGTCGGGGAATCTGGCCGGGCGAGCCGTAGGGCACGGTGTAGGCCAATTCATTGGATGGAACGCTTTCCACGCCCGCGAACGTGTAAGCCGTCACCGTGATGTAGTATGTGATCCCTTCTGTCAGACCGAAGACGCTGGAAACGGTTTGACCTCCCACATCATAGCGCTGCGCGTATTGCCCGCTGGAAGTTCCCAGATAAATGGCGTAGCCGGCAACTTCATTCCCGGGACTGGCGTCCCATCCC
>DAOLDN010000186.1:0-7012 GCA_035327385.1 Verrucomicrobiota bacterium
AGTGTTTCGTGATAGGCAGTAGTCGGAATTGATGCGCTGCAACTGTTCTAGGTTGCCCGTCACGCGTCCGCGGACGATGAGTTCGGGGCCGAGCAACACGGTTTGTGCGGCGGCATTTGCGGTCAGCGGCGGCGTGATGATGGATTCGCGCCCCGGCGCACTGACACCAAGCCAGTAGCGGGCGTTGGGTTGGAGTTGGGTCACCGTGAAACGTCCGCTTGAATCCGTCGCGGCGAGCAATGTCGTTTCGTTGTTCCACTCGTAACGCCTTTCGCTGCGGCCCTTCTCGTAGATCAATCGCACTGTCGCGCCAGTAATCGGACGGTTGTCCGGTTTGCTCAAGACCACGCCGGACAGCGACAAACCGCGACGCAATCTCAGTTTCAACGTTTCCTGCGGTGTCAGTTGCTCGAAACGTTGGTCAACGAGTTCGTAGCCGGACGCGTTCACGCCGAGCGTCAGGGCGACGGAGTCCGAGCAATGCGCCAGTGTCGCCTCGCCGGCGGAATCCGTTGTCAGTCGCACCGGGTTGCCGATGCTCGTTCCCATGTCACGCACCCAAAATTGCGCCTTGATGGACGCGTCGGCAATGGGTTTTCCGGTGTCGGCATCCGTGAGTTGAACGATGGTGTCAAACCCCGGCGTCAATACCAGGTCGAGATTCTCCACGCGGTTCGTGTTGTCCACGATCACTTCACGGCTCACGACGGGTGCGAAGCCGTTCAAGGCCAATCCCACGCGAAAGCGTCCGAACCGGGCGAACGTGGAATAAGTGCCGTCGTCATTCAGCCGCCCGCTGGAGACGGCGCTCAATTGTTTGCGACTGTGATAGAAATTGATCCATCTGATCTTCGGCAATGGCGAGCCGTCGGCCATGCGCACGTGCCCGGAAATCTCGGCTGTGGGTGCGTCGGAGGAATCAAGATCGTCATTGCTCTCCGCCACCGGCGGCACGCCGTACTCCGTCATCTTTTTTTCAATCTGCTCCAGGCGTTGTTCGGGCGAAAGAATCGCTGCCACAGTCAATCGCGTGCCCACGGCGGAAAGCAGGAGCAACGTTCCGCCCACGACCAGAGCCGCCAGCATCGCCCGCCAGGTCAATCGCAACGAGGGACGATAGCCCGGCACGAGCAAACGTTGCACCCGATCGGTGAGCGAGGAGGGTTCGCGTTCGCCGCCGAACGCCGGCGCTGCGGCGGGCAGGGGAGACTGGCTGTGTTCGGCCACGTGCACCAGCGTTTTTGCGTAATCCACGGGCGCGCCGCTCAGTTCGATGGCGAGCGCGTCGCAGCACGCCTCGCGTTCGCGCCTCACCTGATGGCTGATCCACCACACCGCCGGATTGAAGAACAGCAGCGCCTCGGCGAACAACTGGAACAGGTTTGCGAAATAATCGCCGCGCCGGATGTGCGCCAGTTCGTGAAGCAGAATGAAGCGCACTTGTTCCTGGGACAACGTCGTGACGAGTGACAACGGCAAAACAAGCGTGGGGAGCAGCACACCCACGACTGCGGGTGAAGTCAGTTTGTCCGTGACGGCGACGCGGATCGTGCGCGTGAGACCCAAGGCCCGCCGCGCCTCGGTTAGCAACTGGTGAATGTGCGGCTCATCAAGCGGTCGTGCGCTGCGGCGCAAATGTTCCGCGCCCGCAACCTGGATTCCAGCGCGTCCCAGCATGACGACCGCGCCCGCAAACCACGCCAGCGCAATCCATGCGGTCCATTGCAGGGATGATTGCGTTTCTCTTTCGAGCGGCACAATCATCACGACCGCCGGCTGTCCATCGCTGTCGGATGTCAACGTTTGTGACGCAGCAGCCGCAACGGCAGCGGTGTCATGTCCCGGAACAGGCAACGGACGATTCAAAACAGCCCAGGTGACAATTCCCGAAATGAGAACACCGGCCAGCGCGATCAGCGAACAACGATGGCGCAGGACAGGGGTTCGCATCCGGCGCAGCAAAAGTCCGAGCGCGACGGCGATGGCCGCGCCCTGCCAGAGCGGGTGGAGCAGGGCTTTGACGGCCAACGTCCACTCCGGAGACGTGAACCAGTGGAGGAATGTGTTCACGGTTTTCTCCCGTCCTTGCCGAGGGCTTTTTCGTGTTCGGCAATGAGTTGTTTGATCTTGTCCAGTTCGTCGCGGGAGACGCTTTTTGAATCCAGGAGGCACTGTACCATGGGCGTCAGCGCGCCGTTGAAGGCGTTGTTGAGCGCGTAGAGCAGTTCACCGCGTTGCGCCTGCGCTTTGGTGACGGCGGCGCGATAAAGGGTGACGTGCTTCTCCTTGGCGGCGGTGAGCAATCCCTTCGTGACCATGCGATCCATGAGGGTGCGGACGGTGGAGTAGGTCCATTCGGTGGCCTTTGCGAGCTTCTGCTGGATGTCCGGGGCGGTGCAGGGTTCGTTGTTCCAGACGGCCTTGATGATCGGCCATTCGGCTTCGGTCAGTTCGACGGTGGGCTTGGGCATGGTGATTTGTTGTTGAGTCGCGGCGAGCATCTCTACAAGTGTCAAGCGAGTCAAGTAGAATCTTTACAAGTGTAGAGATGAGCGGGAATCCGGTGACGGTGTGTATCGTAGGACGTAGGACAGGCGTCGCGCCTGTCTCATCATTCCGGAAAGATAGAGACAGGCGCGACGCCTGTCCTACGTGGATCACTCCGTCTTCACGCGGAAGTAGCGGATGGGTGGATTGGTCGTTGAGAAGGTGAATTGTTGCAGGTTGCCGTCGCCGGTGAAGTTGGTGAGTTCAATCCAGGAGCCTGCGGTGAGGTTGGTGCGGGCTTCGATGGTGTGGGTGCGGCCATCTTGTGTGATGAAGCCGAACTGGAGGTTTCCGCCGGACCGCGAAACGCCGGTGAGTTGGGCGGGTTCTGCGGGGGCCAAGGCGATGACCTCGAATTCGACCGTGGCAGATGAGATGAGTTTGAGGCTGGCGTCCCAATAATCCGCGGTCTGGAGCGAGCCGTTCACGGGCGTCGTGAATGTGACGTGTGGGAAGTCGTTGGATTCGTATCGGACGTTGAAGTCGTTGGTGCCGGGCAGCAACGCGGGCGGCGACGGCCAATTTGTCAGCGTGGGCGAAAGGAACGAATGAACCTCGTTCGCACCGTTCGGCGGCATGAACTTCTTTACCGCCAACGTTGTGAAGTTGGTCGGCCCGGACCAGTGGAACGTGGAATTGGTGGGAACATTGCTCGTGCCGTTGGCCGGATTCAGGATGGTGACGGCGGTGAGTGTGTCCGTGGTCAGGTTTGTGATGGAGACGCTGAAGGTGTAGGTGTCCTCCAGCAGCGGATGACCCTTGTTGATGACCAGAGTCCAGAGGCCGTTGGTACATTCTTCGATCAATCCTTCGAGTGTATTGAAGAACAATGATGACGAGCCGCTGCCGATGACGTTCGAGGTTTTGGTGGCGGACATTTTTTCGGTAGGCGATGTGAGCCGATTGGTCGTCAGCGGGGTGGGATGTAGCCAGGTGACACTTGGGACTCCGTAATAGCGTTCGCCAAGGCCGAGAATCTGGTCGCGATAAATGTCGAGACGGAGAATCAGGCCGGGCGCGGCCAATTCGGGCTCAAACGTGATTTGATCCACCCAGGCCTTGTCGTCGCCCTCGCTGCCGGAGCCGTCCTTGTAGTATTCCCATCGGAGCACGTCGCCTTCGCTCACGTAATGCGATGATTCCTGCCAGTCCACGTCGCCCGAAATGTTGTCCCATTGAACGCCATTGATGAAAAACCCGACATAATCACTGTCGAATGTGGAGGAAACTTTCCACCAAAATGAAATGTCACCGTTGACAGGTGCGATGGTTTCAAACCAACTGAACTGGCCGTCGCCGATGTCGCCGCTGGCGGCCGCGTCCTCGCTGTCGTATGTGATGTTGGTTTGCGCGATCCAGGGCGAGTCGCCGCCGGTTGTGAAGGTGAAGAGGCCCAGCGCGTCGGTGTCGAGGGCGTTCTCCAGCGTCAATGCGCCGGGCAGCGGCAGTGCTTGTCCGGGATTGGCATGGAGAAACGCGGCCTCCTGCGGCGTGATGACGCGATTGTAGAATTGCAGATCGTCCAGCAGTCCCTCGTATCCGGTTGAAGAATAAAATGCCGCGCTGTCAGGGTCGGAATCGGATGCGTCAAGGCGCACGCCGATGCTCAAAAAGTTGGGGGCGTTCAACAGGTCCGTCGAGCCGTAGGTGGGACTGCCCCCGTCTTCCTGCCCGTCTATGTAGAGCCGTTTTTCCCCGGTCTGACGGTCGCGAGTGACGACGATGTGGTGCCAGTCGCCGTCGCTGACGTAGTTTCCTGAAGTCAATGTGTCGTCACCTTCGTCTCCGCCGGTGGTAAATGCGACGTGACCCCCGGTCAATGCGATGGGCGTGAGGTCGCGGGCGCTGCCGGGAACGTCGGCGACGACGATGCAAGCGCCGTCGGCGGCGTTCTGGCCCGGCGTGCCGACTTCGCTGTAGGTTTTGACCCAGACGGAAATGGAAAAGCTGTCCGCCAGCGTGGACATGAGGCTGGAGGGCGTCGGATTCCACCCCAGCATGCCGCCGCTGTCGGGATTCATCCAGTCCTTGTAGAACTCCACGGCCGCCGTGCCGGCCAACGAGTCAAAGCTCTGGAAAAAGTTGCCGCCATTGAATCCAAATCCATAGTCCATGTGGTTGTTGTTGCCGGAAACGTCCTGTGGGTAGATGTCATACCAACTCTCTTCGTCGAAATTGAGGTGCGCGACGAGGCCGCTGGCGGTTGCCCCTCCGGAGATGAGAGCGATGTCTTGCGCCGACAGTTCCGCCGAATAGATGCGCAAATCATCCACAAGCCCGATGTAATCGTAATACCACGCGCCGCCGATCTGGAGAAAATCGGAAACGAACAGCCGGCTCGTTGGGCCGATCGCGCTGTCCTGCAACTGGCCGTCCACGTAGAGTTTCACCGCGCCCGTGGTGCGGTTGCGCGTGACGGCGATATGATGATACGTGTTGTCGTTGACGCTGCTCGTCGAGTGAAGCGTGGTGGGTGAG
This sequence comes from Verrucomicrobiota bacterium, assembly GCA_035327385.1. Lineage (GTDB taxonomy): Bacteria > Verrucomicrobiota > Verrucomicrobiia > Limisphaerales > JADLHS01 > DAOLDN01. The sequence continues at coordinate 5,026 of DAOLDN010000186.1, forward strand.
CCGAATTCATTCCTGACGGTGAACGCCGCCTTGCTGCCCGTGATCGAAAGTGGCGACACGCTGCTGGTGCTGCCGCTGTAAGTGAAGAACACGCCGGCCCCCGAATCGGCGTTGTCACCGTCGAAACCGAACGTCTCGGAGGTTTTGATCCAGGCCATCACCGTGAAATCGTCGGCCAGCGCGTTGGAAAGATTGTGATAGGCCGGCGACGCCGGTGTGAAGCAGATGGACGTGTCGCCGAAGAACTCTCTCGCATACGTTCCCGATGCGGCGTCAGCGGATTGAATGTCTTCCTGCCCGTTCTCGACGCCGCTGCCGCAGTTCGCGTTGTTGTCATTTCCGGAAGTGTCCAGCCCGGCGAAATCCGCCTCTTCAAAATTGTATCGCGCCACGAGGAACTGGTCGAAGCTGTTGGCGGTGACGTAAAACCGGACGGAGTCGCTGGTGTACATGTTTGCGGTGGAGTTCCAGCCTTCGATAGATTGCCCGGCAATGTTGGTGGGAGTGGAGCAGACGAGAAGCGAAGTCACGTTGCTGTAGTAAAAGACCGAAAAATCGTGTTCACCTCCTACGAGCGTCACCGGGCACGGCCACGACGTGGCATCTGGAGCAAGGCTGTCATCCGTCTGGTAGATGTAATCCTGGTTGTCATCAATGTGGTAATCTGAAACGAAAAGCGATCCCGCCCAATCCGACGGGCCTGACCAGGAGAACACAGGTTGCGAAGGGACGTTCAACTGGGCGTACTCCGGGTAGAGGATTGTTGCCGGAGCGCCATAACCGTTGCTGGTGATGCCCGTCATTGTGACTGCGAACAGATACTGGTTTGTGGATTCGGAGTTGGTCACCCAGAGCGACCACAAACCGTTTGTCACGCTCAACGCGAGGGCTTCGAAATGCGGATAGATGGCTCCGCTTCCGTTTCGGTAACTGAGGTTGCCGCCTGCCATTTCAAAGACACGCCAGGGGCCATTGGTCGGCTGTTGCCAGCTTTCGATCCGGTAGAAACCGTCCGGCAAGCTGCCGGGGAGCGCATTGGTGGAGAGCCACGGCAACGCCTGATAGCCGAACGGATAATTATACAAATCCATCTGCACCGTCAGTCCTGCGCGGGCCGGCGGCGTGGAAATCATCCAGCTGATGGCCATCGTCGGCAGAAGATATTTCAACGCGGTGGAAAAAGTTTTGGGCGTACGCATGACTTTGATTCTTTGATTGGCTGGCGAACAAACCCTCCCTGATTCCAAAGACCCGTCCGCCAAGCCTATTGAGTTACACAACAACCACTTTGAATGGCTTACAGATAAGTGAAACAGACCGGAATTGCCACTGATTTTTTTGAAACATCTCCCTCACTGCCGGGCAACAATAGACATCGTTGCCCAGCCCTGTCGAAGTTCCGAAGGTTCACGCCCGCTGATTCTCAGCGAGCGAAGGCTCAACGCGTCGTGACGCTTGGCCAGACGTGCTCCAGAGTCATCGGTCATCAGCGGGCAATGATAAAATGCGGGCGGACTGATACCCAAGGCGCGGTACAACAACAGTTGGCGCGCTGTGGATTTTATCAAATCCGCTCCACGCGCGACTTCCGTGATCTGCATCGCCACGTCATCCGCCACACACGCCAGTTGATACGATGGCACGTCGTCCTGCCGCCACACGACAAAGTCGCCAAAATCCATTCCGGCCACGAACCGCTGTGGACCGAAGTTTCCGTCCGTGAACGAGACCACATCGCCGTCAGGAACCCGGAAACGCCAACAGTGTTTCTGCTTTTCGCATTCCGCCTTGCCCTTTTCCCTGCACGTTCTTGGATAAATCGGCTCGTCGTCATCTTCAGCGTGAGGCGCGCGCACGGCGGACTGGATGTCTTTGCGCGAACAGGTGCAGGGATAGATGAAACCGCCGGCTTCCAATTTCCCCAAAATGTCTCGATAACCCGTCATTCGCTCGCTCTGATTGTAGGGCGCGAAAGGTCCGCCAATGT
>DAOLDN010000187.1:0-6998 GCA_035327385.1 Verrucomicrobiota bacterium
CGGCGAGGCCGCCTTCGCTGCAATCGTGCGCGCTCTTCACGAGACCGGATTGGATCAGGCCGATGAGCGTGGTGTGCAGCGTCTTGGCGACTTCGAGGTCGCAGCGCGGCGGTGAACCGGCTTTCTTGCCGTGGACGACTTGCAGATACGCGCTGCCGCCGAGGCCTTGCACGGGTGTGGCTTCCACCGCGTCGCCAAGCAGGATGATGGCGTCGCCTTCGTCCTTGAACCACTGGGTTGTGACATGCTCAGGCTTTTCGATCAACCCGACCACCGAGATGGTTGGAGTCGGATCAATCGGACCAGTCGGACTTTGATTATACAAAGAGCAATTCCCTCCCGTAACCGGCGCGTTGAAGGCTTTGCAACCTTCCGCCAAACCGCGCACGGATTCCTTGATCTGCCAAAACAGCTCGGGCTTGAGCGGGCTGGGCATGTTGAGATTGTCCGTCGCACCGAGCGGGATCGCGCCGGTGCAGGCCAGATTGCGGCACGCTTCGGCCACGGCGGCTTTCGCGCCTTCGTAAGGATCGAGATAAACGTAACCGCCGTTGCAATCCACGGTCATCGCGATGAGCTTCTCGGGAAAAGCATTCCCGGGGAGCACACGCGCCTCGCGTGTAGCCGACGACGCCTCGTCGGCGGCGCAACGCGCGCCATCGCGCGTTGTGTCCTCGCGCGTTGGCGCGCTCAGTGCGGTTGACGAGGCGTCAACCGCTGCACGCGGGGCGCGTGCGCTCCCCACAGCCGGGGCGGCTGTGCTCCCCAGCACGGGAATCGAATCGCTCTTGATGCGGATGACTGCGGCGTCGCTGCCGGGCAACACGACCGAGCCGTCGCGCACTTGATGATCGTATTGGCGATACACCCAGTTCTTGGAAGCGATGCTGGGGAAGGCCAGGAGTTTCTTGAGAGCGTCGGACGGGTCGGACGTGTCCGCCACGCCATCTAGGCGGAAGGCACGCACCTCTTTAATGTAAGCCGGCTCGACAGCCTCACGCTGATAAACCGGCGATTCATCGGCGATTTTCTTCGCGGGAATATCCACGACGAGTTTACCGCCGTGGCGCACCTTCATGTGGCCGGTGTCGGTGATGATGCCGATCTCGGCCCACGGCAAATCCCACTTGTCGAAAATGCGTTTCACTTCCTCTTCGCGGCCTTTGTGGACGACGATAAGCATGCGTTCCTGCGATTCCGAAAGCATGATCTCGTAGCTGCTCATGTTCGGCGCGCGTTGCGGGACTTTATCCAATTCGATCTCGATGCCCGTGCCGGCGCGCGCGGCCATTTCGCACGTGGAACAAGTCAAACCCGCCGCGCCCATGTCTTGCATGCCGGCAACTGCGCCGGTGGCGAGCAATTCCAGACACGCTTCGCAGACGAGCTTTTCCATGAATGGATCGCCGACCTGCACTGCGCCGCGCTGTTGCTCGGCAGATTCCTCGGTCAAATCCTGCGACGCAAACGCCGCGCCCGCGAGCCCGTCGCGACCCGTCGCCGGGCCGACGTAAAACACGGGATTGCCCACGCCCTTGGCCGCACCGCGCGTAATTTGTTCATGACGCAGCACGCCGAGACAGAAGGCGTTCACGAGCGGATTGCCCGCGTAAGTTTTGTCGAAATAAACTTCGCCCGCGACGGTCGGAATGCCGAAGCAATTGCCGTAATGCGCGATGCCACTGACGACGCCGGCGAAAAGGCGGCGGTTGGTTTTCAGAGTGGCTTCCTCCTCTCCATTTGTAGGAGTCGAGGTAACGAGACTCTGACTTTCGTAATTTGATTTGAGACTCCTCACGTCGTCTCCTACGTCCGACGTAATCGGCCCGAAGCGCAGCGAGTTCACCGCGCAGACCGGGCGCGCGCCCATCGTGAAGATGTCGCGCACGATGCCGCCGACGCCCGTGGTCGCGCCCTGAAACGGCTCGACCGCGCTCGGATGGTTGTGCGACTCGATCTTGAACGCGATGGCGATGCCGTCGCCGATGTCAATAATGCCGGCGTTTTCCTCGCCCGCGCCGACGAGGATTTTCGGCGACTTGGTGGGGAAAGTTTTGAGCAGCGGCTTGGTGTTTTTGTAGCTGCAATGCTCGCTCCACATCACGGAAAAGATGCCGAGCTCAGTGTAGCTGGGCGTGCGGCCGAGGATTTCCACAGCGTGGGCGTATTCTTCCGGCGTGAGGTTGTGCTTGGCAACCAACTCTGGGGTGATGGCGGGTTCGGTCATGGGAAAATAAAAATTAACTTACGCCAGTTTGAGCGTTTTTGTCGGTGTGCGTCGGCGCGCCTTGTCCGGCATCTTGAATTCCAATTGGCGTTTCAGGATTCCCAAACGGTTCTTTGTCCAAACAATAAACGTTGTAAACTTCAATCAACACTTTGTGCTTAGCTTCTCCAAAGCCAATCCGATGAAAAAGTTTCTGGCACTTTTTTTCCAACGTCGCAATGTCATCGAACGCATTTTTTGAAGCGATGATGTGCCAATCTTCGCCGAACGCGGTTACGCGCTGGGTCATGTTTGCAACAGTTCCAGCGATGTTGATGTTGCCGTTGATATCTATGTATGACGACCCTGTTCCTGAATGGATGCCCATCCTTAAAATAATCTCCTCGTCTTGCTGGCCAGCCTCTTTGTTGCGCTTACGGAGCACGCATTGAAGATGTTCCGCTAGCTGAAGAATAATCAGTGGTGTGTCTTCCCCACCCAAAAGACAGATGATCATTCCGTCACCAGTTGGAAGGAAAACAAGGTTGCTGCGCGACACACTCTTTACGGCCGGAGACTTTTCGATGACTTCTTGGACTTGAGTTACCATCCGCCGCTGCACGTCTGTTGTGTGCTTTGAGTAGCCGACAATGTCCAAGCCCAAGCAATAAGCATGCAGATGCTCCCGCGTGACGTGGGAGCGCTTTCTGAATCCAAAAATAAATTGATAGAGCAGTTCTACCATCTTTCAGGAAAGCGTGAAATGTTTGGTGAAGAAATACCGTCCGCCTCGGTTTTCGTATGACCAGATTTCGGAGACACGCACTCCATTTGCTTGCACCAAATTCAGTGCCTCGCGGACTTTAGAAACCGGAACTAACAGAATGAATTTGCTTACCCCCAATTGCCCATACTGTTTCCACTGTGCCGCTTCAGCTTGGGTAACAGAATCTTCAGTCTCGATTTCTTCAATAATTATTGCCGTTCCGGAGTTTTGATTTGGCGGTGGATTTGGCCTCCAAACAATCACGTCAGGGTAGTTCCCCGACCCGACTTGTTGGTTCTTCTCAGAACCGGGATTGATGGCAACCTTGTAGCCTTGTTGAACGAGTTGGTGATAAGTTTCGGCTGATGCGCGAACGACTTGGTCGTGTTCAGGTTGGGTAAAAAGTCGGAATGGCATAATTACACCTCAACTGGTTGGCGTGTTCGGCTTTTCAACGCGGCGAAGATGCTTCCACAAATCCATCTGCCGGCGTTGCTGCCGGGCAGCGGTTCGAAGGCGTGTTCGGGATGAGTTGTCGGAGGCCGCATCGCGGGCAAAGGATATGTTTTCCTGTCCTTGAAACAAGAAAATCAAAACCCCGTGGCGGGCGCTCCACCACAGGGTTGTTGTCAGAACAGGATGCGCGTCAAGGAATCGTCAGTTGAATGCGCAGGAATTGCGACGACTGGCCGGATACGCTGACGGTTGAGCGGATGGTGACACGTTCCAATCCGCCGCCGAGGTCCACGACGGAGTGGACGGTCGTTCCGAGCGAGTCTGTGAAGTTCAAGCTGGACGACGCCTGTGGCAGGAGTGTCACGCCGGTTGCGGACTGGCTGCGCACGAAGGTGATGGCCGGATAGACCGTGCCGCTGACGTTGACGGTTGTGCCTGAGGGCGGATTGCCCGAGCCGCCAATCGTCGGATTGCTGCCGAAGTAATATTCAAACGCGTTGATCAGCGCGTCGCCGTCGGGATTGTCCTCGGGGTCGCTTTCGCCGGGCGGGAAGGTGTAATTGGCCGCCCACTGGTTGAAGGTCTGCGACCCGGCTGCGGGCAACGTGGCATAGAGCGCCTGCCTGCCGTTGGTGAAGCCGACGTAGAACAGGACGCAATCGTCCTCGGCGTCGGCCACATAGACATACTGGATGGCGAGGCCGTCGAGTGTGTCCAGCGAATCCACGACTTTCACGATGGTGCTGCCGTTCCAATAGAAAATGCCGGTGTAGAGGTAACCGTCGTTGCCGTCGAAGAAATTGCCATCGGGGGTCGAGGCTTGGAACGGGTAGCCAACGGAATCAAACGCCATGCCGCGCGAGGGGATGGTGTCGCCGGGTTTGGCAATGACCGTGAGCGGCCCGGCGGGGTCGCGATAGAGCAACGTTGTGTTGAAACTCGGGTCGTGGCCCACGAGATAGACGCGGCCGGTGGTGACGTTGGGCGGGCTGATGAAACCATCGAACAGCAGTCCGTTGGCCGGATTGATCGTGGCTTCGTCGGCGCGGCTGGCGACCGTGGAGGATTTGTTCACGGTGAAAATGCCGCCATTGGTCGCCTCGTTGATGGCCCACCAAGCGACGATGTTGCCGTCAAAACCCACCTGAGAACTGGAGCCGACCCATCGGCCTCCGAGATTGGGGAGTGCCGTGTTGGTGTCCGCCAGTTTGGTGAGGACACCGTTCGATGAGATGTAAACGCCGCGATAATCCAGCATGGAGTTCTCGTTCCAATCGTGGAAACCGAGGAACGCGAACTGGTCGCCCACAACCGTCGGCCAGCCGAAGCGGTCGAAGTTCTCAGCGCGACCGGGCATGATGGTGGTGGTGTCGTGCATCGTGATCACGTTGCCGTTGGTCCAGGCGTAAAGGCCGTGTTTGTTGCCCGTGCCGTTGCCGCCGAAGACGACCTTGTTGGCGGACAGGAACGTTGACCCGTAGAAATTGGTGAATTTCTCCGCGCTGCCCGGGACGGTGGTGTTGGTGTTCACGAGCCCTGCGAGGACGCTGTTGCTCCAGTGATAAACGCCCACCGAGAACGGCACGCTGGGGATGACGCCGCCAAACCACACCTGACCGTTGCGCAGGAACGCGTCGCGAAAACCGCCGAACTTGTTCGTGCCCAATCCGGGAATCGTCATCGTGGAATCCGCGATCTTGACGAACTGTTTGCCCGCAAAGACCGCCGGCTGCGGCTGGATGATCGTGACCTGCGCCACGGCACTGGTGTCGCTGCCGTAGGCGTTGGTGACGACAACGTAGTAGCCGCCGGATTGATTGGTGGCACTGGCCGTGAAGCCGTAGTTGGGGCTGGAGGAAAACGCCGTGACCTGGCCCGCGCCCTGTTTGAACCAGCCGTATTGCATCGTTGGCGTGCCGTCGGCTTCAACATTCAACGAGACGAAGTCACCCACCTTGAACGTGCGGCTCGCGGGATCGTTGGTGATGGTCGGTCCGCGTGCCGGCAGAACGGTCAGTACGATGGGCGCGCTGGTGACCGAGCCCAGATAATTGCTCAACGCGAGCTGATACACACCCGCGTTGCTGGATTGCACGGACGGGAATGAGACGAAGCCGCTGGACAACGTCGGCTGAAACACGCCGTCCTTGTACCAACGCAACGTCGGCGACGGCTCGCCCTCGTATTGAACGCTGAAGCTGGCGAACGCATTGAGTTCCGCGACGACATTGGTCGTAAAGATGTTGGTGACAGCAGGCGGATATTGCACCGTCAAATTTCGGGAACCGGATTGGACCGAGCCCCAGACGTTGCTGGCGACGACAAAGTAAGTGCCCTGACCGTCGGTCTTGGTGGCGTTGGCGATGGTGAGGTTCGTTCCGTTGCCAACGAAGTTCGTGACGACTGGCGAGCCGAAACGATGATACCAGTAATAGTCAATCGGCGTTGTTCCCGTTGCGAGCGCGGTGAAGTTCGTTGTGCCACCGAGAACGACCGTGGTGTTGACGGGTTGCACCGCGAGAAATGGATTGTTGATCGTCACCGTGCGCACGAGGCTGGTGACCGTGCCGACGAAATTGGAGATGATGACGTGATACTGACCCGCGTCCGCCGGCAGCGCGTTGCTGATGACGTAAGTGCTGCCCAGGTTGTTGGCGTTGGTCGTCCATGTATAGACCAGCGTGCTGCCCTTGTACCAGAAAAAGTTCAGCGGGAATGTGCTCGAAGCAGAGGCGATGACCTGAAGCGAGACGTTGCCCGTGCCGTTGAGCGTCTGGTTGGCCGGCTGGCTGAAGATGCCGGGCGTCGCGCCGGTCAACACCATGCTGACTGAACTGGTCGCCCTGCCGTAGAGATTGGTGACGATGGCGTGCCAGTTGCCGGCGGTGCCGCTGCTGAGATTGGAGATGGTGTGGGAACTGTTGGTGGCGCCAAAGACGCTGCCGCTGTTGCGATACCATTGATAGGACATCGGCTCGGTACCCGTGGCGGTGATGGAAAGGAACACCGTTCCGCCGTTGGTGCTGCCGGTGGTGGCCGGTGGCTGCTGTGTGATGACCGGCGGCGATGCCGTGGTGATGCTGGCCACTGCGCTGGTCACGCTGCCAAAACTGTTGCTGGCCACGACCTGATAATTGCCCGCCAGCGCCGCGTTGAAATTCGGCAACACCAGCATGTTCGTTCCGGAGGCGACAGGCGAACCGTCCTTGAACCAGAAAAAGTTCATCGGCGCCGCGCCCACAGCCGCAGTGCGAAGGGTCGCCGTGGCGTTGCTGGCGTAATCCGACGACGACGGCAGCAACGTGAAGTTCGGCGCTGTGGGGGGAACATTGGTGGCGGCAGCGCGTATCTTCGCCAGCCCCTGCACCGGCACGCCCGAGACGGATGAGAAAAAGCCCGCGACATACAGATCGCCCGACGGCGTCATGGCCGTTCCAAACACCGAACTATCAAAACCGGGAGCCGTCGCAAACGTTTCATCAATCGCACCCAGCGCGTTGAAACGCATCAACTGGTAGCGTGACGCGGAGGCATTGAAGAACGAAGTGATCATCGCGCCGTTTTGCTGCG
>DAOLDN010000188.1:0-6984 GCA_035327385.1 Verrucomicrobiota bacterium
ACCGGTTCTACCTTTACCAGTCGCACTGGCGTCCCGACTTTCCCATGGCGCACATCCTGCCTCACTGGACCTGGCCCGGACGCGAGGGCGAGGTCACTCCGGTGCATGTCTTCACTTCCGGGGACGAAGCAGAACTTTTTCTCAACGGGAAATCGCTCGGACGAAAAAAGAAAGGCGATTACGAATACCGCCTGCGCTGGGACGATGCAGTCTATCAGCCGGGCACGCTCAAGGTGGTCGCCTACAAGAACGGAAAAAAGTGGGCGACATCGGAAACGAAAACCGCAGGCAACCCGGCGGCATTGAAACTTGAAACCGACCGCAAAACCATTCGCGCCGACGGACGCGACCTGGCTTTTGTCACCGTGACCGTCACAGACAGAAACGGATTGACCGCGCCCCGCGCCGATAATCGCATCCAGTTCAACATCGAAGGACCGGGCGAAATCGTCGCCACCGACAACGGGGACCCGACCAGTTTCGAGCCGTTTCAGTCTCCGGCCCGCAAGGCTTTCAATGGGCTGTGCCTGGTAATTGTCCGCGCCAGAACCGGCCAGTCTGGCGACATCAAGCTCACCGCAAGTTCGGACGGGATCAAGAGCGGGACAATCCTGATCAAGTGCGCCAAAAACTGAAGATGCGGATGCGTTGACGGCGGCCAAGCGGATTGCGTCACGCGCCAATTCACGGATTTGAAACGCGAACGCAGATTCGCGCGGATGCGCTCCTCACTTCCAGTCAAGGCGATGCCTTTGGCGTCCCCGTCGTCACCGGACGCATCAATCGCACGTCAAAGACACTGCCGGTCATTCTGTCCGGGCCGGCAACGAACTTGATCGTCACGCGTCCATCGGAAGCCGACGACAGAGTTTCCTGCGGGATGGAATACCTTTTCTCCATGAACTGTCGCGGCGCTGCGGCGGTGAGTTCCTCGGTGGCAATCAGCCTGCCGTTGGCCAGGATGTCAAACTGGCGGCCGCGCTCGCTGCCCCAATAAACGACGAGCAGTTCGGGATTCTTCTCGCCGCGCGTGTTAAGTGTGTATTGAAACCAATTGCCACGACGCCAACGACGGCCCTCCCGGAAATCGGACTCGGTTTTTTCCCCGGCGAAACCGTGTTCCACTTCGGGTTGTTGTTCACCCACGGCAACCCAGTCCAGCGTGGCAGCCTCGCGGGCCGCTTTCTCCCGTTCCTCGGCGGCGGTCCGTTCTCGGCGGACGGCAAGCATTTCGGGCGTGGTCAGTTGCCAGTACATCTGATAGCGCTCGTCGTGCAGCCGGAAGAACGGCATCAGTGCCAGACCATTGGTGGCGGACGGCTCGACGACATCCGTCAGACGAAATCGCATCGGGCCCGCGCCGGGGTCGGCCTTGACGTATTGGGGCAGGTCCTGCGCGGAGGCGAGCAGCACGGGAACCCGGTCCAGCGACACGGTTTGACCGTGGGCCACGTGGCCCATTCGCGTGCCATCGGCGCGCAGACCGCGAAGGTCGTTCGTTCCCGACGGCGACACCAGCACAATCGGGCCTCGCATCAGCGCCACCCAATCGGAACCGTCCGGCAGTCGTTCCACCGTGGTGCGCATCGGAAGCTCGATTTCCACGCGGTCGCCGTCGCGCCATTCGCGGCGGATCGCGGCGTAGGAAGATGGTCGGGAATCCATTTTGACCGGTGAGCCATTGACGCGCACTGCGAAATCGTCCGTTGCGACCCAACCGGGATGGCGCAGGCGCAGGGCGAATGTCGCGGGCTTCGCGAGTTTCATTGTCAGCCGGGTGCGCGGCTCATCCGGAAAAGTCGTTTCCTGGCGCAATGAAAGTCCGAGATTGGTCACTGTCAGTTCCGAGGCGATGAACAAATTGACGTAGAGTCCATCGGCGGCGCGGGCGTAAATGAATTCACCGTATTTGCCGGGATTTTCCATGCCGCTGCCCACGCAGCACCAGAACGCCTGACCGGGTTGCGAATAGACGCGGTAGTGATCGGGCCGGATGGGTGTGAAATAAACGTAGCCGGGAACGGTCGGATGGATGGAGGCGAGGATGTGATTGTAGAGGGCGCGTTCGTAGTAATCGGCATAAGCGGCGGCAGGCCGAGTGATGAACAACTGTTCCGTCAGGCGCAGCATGTTGTAGGTGTTGCAGGTTTCCGGTCCTTCGCGGTGTTCGATCATGCCCTTGAAGTTTTTCGGGTCGTTGAAATGCTCGGAAACGCTGTTGCCGCCGAAGGCCACCGTGCGTTTGCTGACGACGTTTTCCCAGAAGAAACGCGCGCCGGCATCGGCATCCTGGTCGCCGGAAAGCGTGGCGATGCGCTCCAGCCCGATGACTTTCGGGATTTGGGTGTTGGCATGTTTGCCGGTGAGTTGATCCTGCCGTTGTATCAACGGGTCCAGAACCGCCTTGTGATGAAAGCGGCGCGCGGCCTGGAGATATTTCTCGTCGCCGGTGATGGTGTAAATGTCGGCCAGAACCTCGTTCATCCCGCCGTGTTCGGCCTTGAGCATGTTCTGCATCTGGTCGTCGTCCAAACCGGAGATGATCTGCACGCACCAGTCGCCGTAGCGGATGAGGATTTCGCGCGCCTTGTCATTGCCGGCGACCACGAAAGCGTCGCGCAATCCGGCGAAGGTTTTGTGGACGTTGTACCACGGCACCCATTTGCCGTTGAGGCCAAAACCGTGCGCGTCAATGCGACCGGCGGCAACGTCACTCCAAAACGCGCCGCTGCCGGGCACGCCGCCGACGTAACCGTTGCCAGAAGCCTTCTGGCATCGGTCCAATTCCGAGATCATATAATCGAGCCGGCGTTGAAACTCGCCATCCGCCGTATCTGCGCCGGAAGCGATCATGGTCGCGAGCGCGGACAAATAGTGGCCGGCGGTGTGGCCGTCGAGTCCGGTGTTTTCCCAGTTGGCGTAGGATTGGGCGCGGGGTTCAAGCCCGGCTTCGCGCAGGAATGGCGCGAGCAGCCGGTCCGGGTCATGCGCCAGAAGGTAGGAACGATTCGCGTTGACGGCTTCGGCGAATGGGCCATCGAGCAGGCGCACCGAGGTGAGTGGGAGCAGTTGGGCAGGAGTCACCGGGACCCGGACGGAAACCGCAGGTGCGTTGGTGTTGGACTGGGCGCACGCAATGGTGGCGAGACCCAGGGACATCAAGAGGCCCGACGCTGCGAAGCGGAATACATTCAGGTGGTGATGGGTCATTGTATGGGAGATTGAGCGCAATGCGTTGCGGCAGGTCAACACAAATGATGACCGCCTATTCCTGTGCTGCCGTCCCGGCGCGATGACGGGAACGACCGCATAAATTGACAGAGGCCGCGACAGAACAATGTCCGTCGCGGCCTCTGGTGGAGGAACAACCAATTCCTAGAACGTGAATAACGCCCGGACGCCGAAGTACGCCGCCGAGTCCACATCCTCGTCGTCCAACTTGTGGTCGTCTTCGCGGATTTCGATGTTGCGGGCTGCCGCAACGCCGACGAAACCACGGATGCCAAATGTGGGCGAGAAGTTGTAGGTGGCGCCGAACTCGATGTTGACCGCCTTGTCAATCGCTGCGGTGTCGTTTTCGTCCATCGCGTATTGGCGGCGTTGATATTTCGCGCCGAGATCCAGAATGATGCGTTTCTCGGCGTTGATGTCGTAGCTGATCGTCGCGCCGTTGAGCACGCGAAGATTCCACTGATCATTGATGCGCCAGTTGGCAATGATGATGGGCAGCACGGCCGCGTCGTCCTCCAACTGCGAGGCGACGGCGACACCGAGGCCGAAGTTGAGGTCCGGGGAAACCACGTAACGACCGCCCAGACCGCCCACGCCGGTAAAACCGTCGGTGATGCAGGTTTCGGTGCTGGAGGACATGCCAATTCCGCCGTAGAGGAAATAACCCCATTTGTCGTTGAACATGGATTTCCAGACCGCGTCAAAGGCGAGGGTGTTGAATTCCTGGTCGCCGGAACCGGCAAGGTCGCTGAAGTCGTATTCGGAGTATTCATAGAATCCACCGAGCGCGAGCTCGCCCTTTTCCAGAGTCAGCGTATAGCGAGCCGGAATGTCGAGACGCCAGACACTCACGTCGCCCATCGAACTGTCGTCAAAGTCCGCCTCGGCATTGTAGGTGAAGCCGGGGTTGATTTGAAATTTCTGCTCCACTTTGTGGGCATCCATGGATTCCAGTCCGCTGTAACCACTTGTGGGGTCATCCGCGAACGCGAAACCGGCCACGCTCAACAGCCCTGCGCTGGCGAGCGCCATTCTCCTGCGATTGTTCATTTTCATCATGTTGTGTTGGTTGGTTTGCTCCAGTCCGCAAACTGCCGGCGGACTGTCGCCTGCCAGAAACGGCCTCGCGGCATCGTTCACAGGCGGCGGTAAGGCTCTCAGGAGCGGACTGATATGTAAACTCGTAAATTTACGGGGTCACAGCCCGCAATTGGAAGCTGGGCACATCGAACGAGTATTTGACAGTCACTTGGCGGCTGACAGTTGCGCTGCAACGTCGGCCATGATCTGAGTCAACGCGGTGTTCCAGCCCGTCATCACGGCGGAGGCGGTGTTCTGACTGATTTCGATGCGCCGGGAATAGTCCTTGTGCATCACAGACTGGCGGTCTCTTCCGACGCCCGGCTCAAACAACGAAACTCGCAACGACAGCACGGCCGCCGGTTGGCCGTGTTTGCTGAAGTCGCCGTAGAGTTCGGTCACGTAAATCTCGATGATCCTGTCCGGCTTTGTGTGGCTGCCCGGTTCGACCACGTCCTTGAAACGTCCGCTGTTGAGCAGTAGCGCCCGTGAAGCGATGGCAACGGCCTGGCCCGGAGCGATGAGAAAGCCCGCGTAGGGATCCGTTTCATAGGACAGATCGCCGGTGCGATAGGTGAAGGCGTGCTCGTTGAACAGGGCAGAGACCATTACGGAGCGGATGGCCAGCACGTCGCCGGTTGCCGTGGCGGATGCCGTCGCCGCAGGATTGTCAAAGGCGAAGGTCTGACGTTTGAGTGCCGGTTTGGAGAGACAACCTGCACAGGCGACGGCCAGAACGATGGCAATAGCGGATGCGGCCAGACCGATGCTACGGGCGGCCGGCGAACGGGTTTGAGATGGTGTCATAATAATCGTTTGGGGGTTCGAGGTGGATGAAGCTTATCTGGACGGCGCTTCGACGCTGCGCGCCGGCGGTGGCGGTTCGCCAAAGATGAAGCCGGACGGGTAGCGTTTGAGTTCCTCCAGCACGCCGTTGAGGGTCTGCATGACGGAGCGCAAATCGCCGACCGTATCCTGCAAGGGCACCGAGCCGATGTTGCCCAGCACGGTCTCGAGTTTCTCGTTGCTCGCCTTGAAACCGACAATCAACTCATCCGCATTCCGGCTCAGGGCGTCCAGTTTCATTCCCTTGATGGTTGTACTGAGCTCGTTGACGGTGTCCTTCAACTGCACGACGAGCGTGTTGACGTTGTCCGAGATGCCCACCATGTCCACCTGGTTCAACTTGTCGGTCAACTGCCGTGTCGAGGAAAGCACGTTGGACACGCCGTGGGCGATGCCGACCACGTCAATCTCCTGAAGGTGCCGCAGAGATTTCTCGATGGACTCGAGCATGCGCGTGACCGCCCCCGGCACGGACGGAATGTAAGGATGCCGGGGTTTGTAGGGCATCTCCAGCGGCGGATTTTCCCTGGGATTGAAGTACTCGAGAGCAAGGATGCTCGTGCCGGTGACGCCCTGGCCCTTGATCATCGCGCGCAGGCCTTTGGCAATCTGCGCTTCGCGAAATTCCTGGGCCTTCTCCGAACTGCCGATGACATCGAAAATCCGACCCTCAATCTGGAATTCCACCACAATGGCATCACTGCCTGACTTGGGATACTCGTTCTGGGCGAACGCAATCCGGGAAATCTTCCCGATGGGCACACCGCGCAGTTCGACCTTCGACCCCACAGACAATCCGTAAACCTCGCCTTCAATGGCAGTCTCCAGCGTGCTTTTGGTTACGAAATAACTCTTCGCTCCAAACGCCAGAATGCCGACGATGAAAAGGAAAATGGCCACCAGCACGAAGATGCCGATGCGGATGTTGTTGGTTTTTGCGCTCATAGTCGTGATCGTTCAGGTCTTTGCGGCGGCCGGAGTCTCCTTCGGCGCGTCCGCTTCGCGGTTGAAAAACTGTCGCACCCATGGATTGGGGGAATGATCCCTCAATTCCTCCGGGCTGCCCTCGCCAATGATGCCCCTGGTCTTCACATCGAGCATGATGACACGGTCTGCAATCTTGAAAATGCTGGGCAACTCGTGTGTCACCACCACGAATGTGATCCCGAGATTGGCCGCGAGATCATTGATCAAATCATCCAGACCCGAAGACGTGATGGGATCGAGCCCGGCCGAGGGTTCGTCCAGGAAAAGGATGCCCGGATCGAGCGCCATGGCACGGGCGATGGCGGCGCGTTTCTGCATGCCACCGCTGAGGTCCGCCGGCATCTTGTTGGCGGCGGCATCCATGGAAACCAGTTTTAGCTTGGCCATTGCAATCAGTTCCTTGGCCCTGTCCGGCAGGCTGGTGAATTCATCCAACGGCAGCTTTACATTCTCCAGCACGGTCATCGAACCGAACAACGCACCGCTCTGGTACATGACGCCGAATTTCCTGAGAATGGCGAGCCGCTCGTCGCCCTCGGAGGTCGCGATGTCCTCGTTGCCGTACAGGATTTGTCCGGCCATGGGCGGATACAATCCGATCATGTGTTTGAGCAGCGTGCTTTTGCCGCAGCCGGAACCGCCCAGGATGATGAACACCTCGCCGCGTTTGACCTCGAAGTTAAGACATTCCATGAGCACTTTTTCCCCGTAACCCATTTTAAGGTCTTTGACGGTGATGACTGTCTCGCCGGGAGGGTTCATAGGTGCAGGAAATAGAGGAGGATGGCGATGGCCGCGTCCGCCACGATGATGAGGAGGATGCCGCTGACGACGGAGCGC
>DAOLDN010000189.1:0-6978 GCA_035327385.1 Verrucomicrobiota bacterium
GCGTTCGACGACGTGCTCGGCGCCAGTCAGGACCGCGATCGCGCCATCAACGAGGCCCAGGGCTACGCCAACGAGGTCCTCCCGCGGGCCCGGGCCGAGGCCATCGAGGAGGTGGAGCGGGCGCGGGGCTACCGCGACGCCACGATCGCCGAGGCGGCGGGCGAGGCCCAGCGCTTCCGCGCCATTGCGACCGAATACGCGAAGGCGCCCGAGGTGGTGCGCACGCGGCTCTTCCTGGAGACCATGGAGGAGGTGCTGCCGGAGGTGCAGCAAAAAATCAATAACATCCCCGGCATCCGCGTTTCAGCCGTCACTCCCTCCGCACTACCCGGTGGAGGACAATTCCCCGTGGAATTTGTCATCGCCTCCACCGCCGAGCCGCGCCAGATACTGGAGCTTGCCACCGAACTGCAACAAAGGGCTGCGGACAGCGGCATCTTCGCGTTCCCCCCCATCATTGACACCAAGGTGGACCAGCCGGAGGTCGAACTGGTGCTCGACCGCGACAAGGTCGCCTCCATGGGTCTGGACATGGCGACGGTGGGCGCGGACCTTGCGGCTCTGGTCGGCGGCAATTTTGTGAACCGTTTCAATTTCGACGGTCGCAGTTACAAGGTCATTCCGCAGTTGAAACGCATTGCGAGACTCGATCCCTCGCAGATGGAAGACATTTTCGTCAAAGGCCCGAACGAAGAACTGGTGCAGTTGAGCACGTTCGCCACCTTGAAACGCAAGACCGAGCCGCGCTCGCTGAACCGGTTTCAGCAATTGAACGCGGTCAAGATCAGCGGCGTCGCCATCCGTCCGCTCGACGAGGCGTTGAGATTTCTTGAGGACGAAGCGGAAAAACTTTTGCCCAAGGGCTGGCAGGTCGGTTACACGGGCGAATCGCGACAGCTTCGGGTGGAAGGCAGCAAGTTCCTTCCAGCGTTCGCACTGGCGTTGGTGTTGATCTTTCTGGTGCTGGCGGCACAGTTCAACAGTTTCCGCGACCCGCTCATCATCCTGCTCGGCTCTGTGCCGCTGGCGATGTTCGGCGCGCTGATCTTTTCATTCCTCAAAATGCCGGGCAACGTACCCTTTTGGACCGACGGCTGGACAACCACGCTCAACATCTACTCGCAAGTGGGTCTGGTGACGCTGGTCGGACTGGTTTCCAAGAACGGAATTTTGATCGTGGAATTTGCGAACGAATTGCAGCGCACCGGCCTGTCGAAAGTCGCCGCCGTGCGACAGGCGGCCCTGGTGCGTTTGCGCCCCGTATTGATGACCAGCGTAGCCACCGTGGCGGGCCATTTCCCGCTCACTCTCGTCAGCGGCGCGGGTGCTGCGGCGCGCAATTCCATCGGCATCACCATCGTCGCGGGAATGGCGCTGGGAACGATCTTCACGCTGCTGGTCATTCCGGCCATTTACGTGCTTATCGCCAAGGAACACGTCGGTGAAGACCCGGGGGCCATCGCGAAGGATTTCGCCCACGCCGAACTGGCCGAAGAACCCGCCCCGGCGGAACTGGCCGCAAAATGACGTTCCCGACGGCGGCTGACCGGGGCAGGACGCGTTTTCCAGTCGGCTTTTGAACACCGGACGCTTACAATCCGTCCACACCAATGCCGGTCACGAACCATACATTATGAAACCACTCCTTGTTCCCCTGCTTTCAATCTTCACGGCCATGACCGTGGCTCAATCCGCATCCGCCGCCGCATTGGGCGACCCCGCCGCACCGCTGGAAATCGCCGAATGGATCAAAGGCGGCCCCGTGGACATGGCCGCCGACACCAACAAAATCTACGTCGTCGAATTCTGGGCAACCTGGTGTCCGCCCTGCCGCACCAGCATCCCGCACCTGACCGAACTGCAAAAGGAGTTCAAGGACAAGGGCGTGGTCATCATCGGCATCAGCGACGAGGAATCGGACGTCGTCTCCAAGTTCACCAAACGCATGGGCGACAAAATGGAATACGTGGTCGCCCTGGACAAGGAGCGCAAGACCAGCAACGCCTACATGAGAGCCTACGGGCAGGGCGGCATCCCTCACGCGTTCATCGTCCAGCGCGGCAAGGTCGTCTGGCACGGCCATCCCATGGCAGGCATGGACAATGTTCTCAAGGAAATCATCAGCGGCAAATACGACATCGAAACCGCCCGCAAACGCATGGCCGCGCAGGAGCAGTTGCAGAAATTTTACGAGATGGCCATGCAAGGCGCGGAAGAAGACGAACTCACCGCCATGGGCACGAAGCTGGAGGCGCTCGACAAGGAACTCGGAGGCATCGAACCCGGGGAAACCTTCAAGGCCAGCGAAGTCATTGACATGGTGCGATTCCAGAAGGCCGTCATGGCTTATCAACGCGCCGTCTCGGCAGGCAAAGGCCAGGCGGAACTCGACGCGCTCGGCGAGAAGATCAAAGCGGTCGCTCCCCGGGAATTTGTCTTTGACGACTTCAAGAACGACGTTGAACTGCGCTCCACGTTTTCCGCCTACTATCGCGCCATCACCGGCAATGGCGACACGAACCAGATCCCCGCGCTGACCACAAAGCTCAACCAGTTGAAGTCCAAGAACGCCCGAGTCCTCAATGATTTTGCCTGGGCCATTCTCACCGACGACTCCGTGAAGGTCCGGGACTTCGCCCTGGCCACAAAGTTGGCAAAAGCAGCCGTGGACGCCTCCCATGCCGACGACCCCGCCATCCTCGACACCTACGCGCGTGCCCTCTTCGATTCCGGTGACACTGCGGGCGCGGTACAATGGCAGAAAAAGGCCGTTGCTGCCGAACCGGATGAAACGGCACGGAATGAGCTTGAAGCCACGCTCAAAGACTACGTCGCAAAAACTTCCAAATAACGTCCCAATCGACGGCTTTCGAAAGCGTTCGTCGCCACAAAAAAGCCTTTTCGCCCATCGCCCTCGTGATAACGTTCCGGTAGCAATCCGTCAAACATCACAGCCATGTCCAACTCATCACATACCACTTCTCCGGTCGAGGCGGGCGAAACACGTCGTTCCTTTATCCGCAAGACAGCCACGCTCGCCGCCGCCGCGTCCGTCGCCAACATTCTCAAGACTCCCGTCTATGGCCAGGCCCAGTCGCCCTCCGCCAACGTCACCGGTGCCAACAACCGCCTCGTCCTCGGTCTCGTTGGCTGCGGCAAACAGGGCAACACCCACATCAAACTGATCCAGCCCGCCGCCGCCGTAAACAATGTCAAAATCGGTGCCGTCTGCGACCTTTATCAAAAGCATCTCGACGCCGCAAAGACCTCAGTCGGCCTCTCCGATGCCGACGCCTACCGCGACCACCGAAAACTGCTCGAACGAAAGGACATTGACGCCATCATCATCGCCACCGTGGACAACTGGCACGCGCCGGCGAGCATTGACGGCCTGGAAGCCGGCAAACACGTCTATTGTGAGAAACCCATGACACGTTACGTGGCCGAGGGCTGGGCCGTGCTCGACACCGTCAAGCGCACCGGCAAGGTCTATCAATGCGGTTCGCAATACACAGCCGACCCCGTCGTTCACAAATCCGCCGAGTGGATCAAGGAAGGCAAACTCGGACCACTCGTCTGGGCCCAAAGCTCCTATTGCCGCAACAACAAGAACAACAGCGAATGGACGTTCCCCGTTGACCCCGACGCCACGCCCGAAAACCTCGATTGGAACCGCTGGCTCGGACAGGCCACAAAAATTCCGTGGGATCCGGAGCGCTATTTTTCCTGGCACAAATACTACGATTACAACTCCGGCATCATCGGCAACCTGCTCAGTCACCGCTTCTACGCGTTGATGCTCGCCACGGGCGACCCCCAGTATCCGCGGCGCGTTTGCTGCACGGGCACTCGCAAAGTCTCCACTGACCGCGAAATCACGGACACCACACACGTCGTCGTCGAATTTCCCAACGGCCTCACCTTCGTCATCGTCGGCAGCACCGTCAACCAGATCGGACTGCCGGACATTATCCGCGGTCGCATGGCCACACTCTACCTCTCTGGCAGCCAGAACGAGATGCAATTGACGCCCGAAAAGATTTTCGCGGACGAAATTGACGCCGAAACCTTCAAGGACCCAACACCCTTCGGAAAGATCGAACGCCTGCAAAAAAACTTCTATGACTGCATCCGCAACGGCGGCACTCCGTACTGCAACGCGGAGCTGTCCGACCGCGCCAACACCGTATTGTGCCTGGCCGAAATGTCCGAACGGCTCGGCATGACCCTGTTCTTCGACCCCGCCACACGCACCATCAAATCCGGGGACGGACGCGTGATGCCGCCAATGACCTATGACACTGTCGTGCCGGCGCCTCCCGTGGGTTGATCTGCAAATGGCGGCATGCCGGAACCGGATTGGAAACTCGTTCGACCGGAAGCCGCGTCGCTTTTCATTTCGGCTTTTGACAGGAGGTCTGGCATAGTTCGCCGCGCATGGAACGAACCGAAGCGGAGTTGATTGCCGCGACGTTGCAGGGCGACGCCGCCAGCTTCGAGCCTTTGGTTCAAAAGTATTCGCCCCGCGTCTTTGCCACCGTGCGCCGTTACGCGCGCCGTGAGGACGAGGTGGAGGACATCGCCCAGGAAATCTGGATCAAGGCGCATCAGAAACTTTCCAGCTTCCGCGCCGAGGCGCCCTTCGAACACTGGCTCATGCGACTGACCGTGCGCACCTGTTTCGATTTTCTCCGCAAACACCAGCGCAACCGCGAGGCCGCGTTCTCGGACCTCTCCGAGCCTGAGAACGACTGGCTGGAGCGTTGCGGGGCGCAGCCGGATTCGGCCTCCGAGAACGCCGACGCCGCGCGTTCCCTGATTCAACGCATCATGGAGAAACTTCCACCCCAATCCCGCCTCGTCATCACGCTGCTGGAGATTGAAGACAGGTCCGTCAAGGAAATCTCGGCCCTCACCGGCTGGTCGGTGCCACTGGTGAAAGTCCGCGCGTTTCGCGCCCGCGCGGAAATGAGAAAGATTCTGGCGCGCATCACCCGGGACAAGTATTTATAGCGGCGTAACCGGAAAGCCCCGGGAGGCGTCTGAGAAAGGCGTTGGTCTATGAAACTGGAACAAATGCGACAAAAACTGCTCTCTGCGGCCCGTGCCGAAACACCGGCCGACAGCGTGCCCTACGCGTTTGAAAAACGAATCACCGCGCTGCTGCAATCGCAACCCGCTGCCGACTCCTGGGCGCTGTGGGCCCGCGCATTGTGGCGCGCGGCCCTTCCGTGCGTGGCCGTCATGCTCCTGATCGGCGCCATCGCCGGGCTCAGTTCCACCACCAACGGCAACGGCAACCAGACCGCGTCCGTCGAAGAGTTCCCGCAGGACTTCCAGCAGACCATGCTCGCCGCCGTGGACCAGTTTGAGGAGGTCTGGTGAACGCGTGGAAGGTCATTCTGGCAACCCTCGTCATCTTCGGCGCGGGCGTCGTCACCGGAGCACTGACCGTCAAACAACCCTGGCGCGGTGCCCTGACCCAATCGGCTCTTCCCTCTTCTCCAAAGGCCAGCCAGCACCCTGAGGTTTCCCCGCGCGGCACCAATCGCGTGGCCTTTAATCCTCCGGGTCCGTTGATGGGACTGCGCAAGGATTTCCTGAAAAACATGGAACGCGAACTCCATCTCACCGAGGAGCAGCGCGAGAAGATCGAAAAAATCCTCAACGATGGCCAGGCGGAAACCCACAAACTCTGGGAAACAGTCGCGCCGGGAATTAAGGTTTGCTGGAGCAAGGTCAAAAACAACATCCGCGCTGAACTTAACGAGGAGCAAAAGAAACAGTTCGAGGAATTCATGAAACGCGGACGCAAATCCGACGAACGACGACCGCCCGGCGACAATGCATCGTCGAAAGCGCCGCCGCACGCGCCCGAACAACCGGCCAATCCCTGACCTGCGACGACCGCGTTTTCAATCGCCCCCTTCGGTTCCCCGTCATTTCCCCGACCGGACGTCGTAACAATACAGCATGTTCTGGTCGCGGATGAACAACGCACCGTTGGCCACAACCGGGAACGTCCACGCTTTCTCCATCTGACCGGCGCGCTTGGGCAGGTCAGGAGGCGTGAAGCGCCCTTTCTCGCGGAAGCTTTCGGAGGATGGCTCCACCAACGCTACCGCGCCGCTTTCGGCGTGCAGATACATCCGCCCGTCCGCAACGCACAACGACGATGCGCCCAGCGCGCGTTCCTCCCATTTGAGTTCACCGCTGCCAAATTCGACGCACAACATCGCCTGCGCGGTTGTTCCATACAGATAGTCTCCCACTTTCACCACGCCTCCGATCGCGCTCGGCAGTTTCGCGGAGAAATAAACTTCCAACGCTTCCACTCCGGATTCCGTGCCATGCAATTGCACCAGACCTCCGCCCGTGCCCGCGCCCGCAGTGTAAATGCGATCGCCGCTCGCCAGCGGCGTGGGAATGTTCGCGCGGAACCGGCTCACGGCCTTTTCGTAGCGCCACAAAAATTTGCCGCTCGCGGCATCCACACCCACAAGGCCCTTTTGCAGCAACTGAACGTATTGCTTCATGCCAGCGGCCTCGACAACGATTGCCGACGCATACGCGGCCTCATCACCGCCGGACAGGGCGCATTTCCAAACGGTTTCACCAGTCGCCTTGTTCAATGCCACCAGAGTTGCCTCGTCGCCGCCCGGAGTGATGACCACCAGATCGCCGTCAACCAACGGCGACTCCGAATAAGCCCACGTGCCCGGTTTGCCTCCGAAATCCTTCCGTAAATTCTTCCGCCAACGCACCTGCCCCGTTGCCGTCTCCAAACACGCCAGATCGCCATCCGAACCCAGCGCATACAACAACTCGCCGTCCACCGTCGGCGTCGAACGCGCGCCAGGATACGGAGGCTGCTGTTTGGGATTGCCCACAACGCCAAGCCGCGTGCGCCAAACCTGTTTCCCATCCTTCACCTCCAGCGCCTGGACATATTCATCCTCCAACCCGTCGTTGCTCAAC
>DAOLDN010000190.1:0-6973 GCA_035327385.1 Verrucomicrobiota bacterium
ACGCGCCCGCCACGCAAACGAGCCGATAGCTGCGCGCGGCCTGTTCGTGTTCGCGCAGGAGTTCTTCGAGCGCGGCGTTGAGTTCGGCCTCCTTCACTTTCTTAAAGGGTTTTGCGGCCGGGTTGGCGTCCTCCTGTTCGGCGGCGGCAGTGAGCACGTCGCGCAATTCCGATGCGCTCAAAGGTTTTTGAGCCGAGAACAGGAGTGCTTCCAAAATGTGTTTCAGTTCCATGAAATGTCGAATGAAAAGCCTCGGGGGTTGATTGATCCGGGCGAACGAGCGTTCATGTGGTCAGTTTGCGGATCAGTTCGCGGTCTCTGGCTTTTTTGAATTGATAGTATCGCTCGCCGATGGCCTCACGAAATTCAGACTCGGTTATCTCACGCTGTCCCCGCGCCGATGCGGTGGCGTTGTATTTTCGGACATAGTGCTTCACAAGTTTGATGAACACCGCGTGGCGTGCCGCTTTCTGTTCCGGCCAGGCGCCTTCCAAATCGTATTGCGCCTGCAGCAACGCCTCCAACTCTTCGTTACGCGGCATCGAAAATCGCTTTCAAGATCTCTTTTTTTCTGCCTTTCGACATCGTTCCGCTCCATTGCACCCGCGTGTTATCAAGTTCCTCGATGGCCGATTGTATGTCTGCAAGCGAAAATCCGTTCAC
The DNA here is from genome assembly GCA_035327385.1 of Verrucomicrobiota bacterium. Taxonomy (GTDB): domain Bacteria; phylum Verrucomicrobiota; class Verrucomicrobiia; order Limisphaerales; family JADLHS01; genus DAOLDN01. Next base: position 664 of record DAOLDN010000190.1, read on the forward strand.
GGGTTTGATGAATCCGCCGCTGGCACGAATGCGTCTGACGATGTTTTTGCCCTCGGAAATCAGGAACGAAACGATCTGCCGATGCTCGGAAAGCACCTGTTTATCTGGCCGTTTCGCATACAATAAATGCGACTCTGCACATCGGAAATCGGCAATTTTGTGGAACCACATGAAAGCTTCAGCGTAGAGTTGAAGATTCAGATTGCGACTCTGGATGACGCTTTGATGCCTCCCAACGAACCCGGCATAATTCCACCGAGCGCCCGTTTGGGCGCGCTTCCGCGATTCAATTGGCGCAGCAGTGTCAATCACACGAGCAATCTACGGCGTTGGCAGCAGGCTTCAAGCCTTTGTTTGGTCGAGAAACCGCTGCAAATCCGCACCTCCTGGCATGTGTTTCAGTTCCATGCTAGGACGGTTGCGGATGAGATTGTGTGGAGGCGGGCGACGCCGGTGCGGACGGATTGTGGCGGATTTCGATGTCGGCGAATTCCTCCGTCTGCGCACAGACCAGTTGTTTGAGGCGGATCAGTTCGAGCAACGCCAGAAAGGTGCAGACGACTTCGGAGCGGTTCGTGGCAGCCTCAAACAATTCCGAGAATAGCACGCGTCCGCGCTGCGAAATGATTTGCATCACGTATTCGATCTTTTCGCTGACGGTCCATTTGTCCTCGAAGATGTCGCGCGGGCTGTCGCGTTTCTCGAATCGTTTAAGCACGGCGTTGACGGCGTTGAGCAGGTCGAAGATGGAAACGTCCGGTTTGGGCGCGGGCGCGTCGGTTTCGAACTCCAATTTGCCGGGCACGCGCGGGAAAGTGTTTTCGCGCCGCACTTCCAGTGTCTGCAACTGCGCCGCGGCGTCCTTGAACTTCTTGTACTCAACCAGTTGCCGGATGAGTTCCCAGCGGGGATCTTCGCCTTCTTCCTCGCCTTCGATCTGCGTCTGCTGATCCACGGGCAGGAGTTCCCGGCTCTTGATGTACATCAACTTGGACGCCATCACGAGGAATTCGCCCGCAATCTCCAGATCAAACTGCCGCATCAGTTCGATGTATTCGATGAATTGCGTGGCGAGCTTGGTGAGGTTGACCTCGTAAATGCTGACCTCCTCCTTCTTGATGAGGTAGAGGAGCAAATCCAGCGGGCCTTCGAAGACCTCGAATTTGACATTGTATTCGGCCATGAGCGTCCATTGGCGCGGTCGCCGGGACGCGGAATCCTAGGCCGCGCGCGGGCTGTTTGCAATGCCGGATGCGGCCGCGCGCAACCACAAATTGACAGGCGCACAACTCTGCATTAACTGTCCCGGATGAAATTCTGCCAGACCATCGCCGTCGTCGCCCTTGCCACCGCCACCTCCTCCTTGTCCGCTGAGGACTGGTATCGCTGGCGCGGGCCGGACTTGAACGGCATCTCGCGTGAAAAAGGCTGGTCAACGCAATGGCCCGCAGAAGGCCCGAAACGACTCTGGCGCGCAAAGGTCGGCGTTGGCTTTTCCTCCTTCGCTGTCAGCAAGGGACGAGTGTTCACCATCGGCAACTCGGCGGACCAGGACACCGTGTTCTGCTTCGATGCGGTGACCGGCAAGGAACTCTGGAAGTATTCCTATCCCGCCAAGCTCGATCCGAAATACTACGAAGGCGGCCCTGGTTCGACACCGACCGTTGAAGGCGACCACGTTTTCACGTTCAGCAAACAGGGCGTTGTGAATTGCCTCGACGCCGCGACCGGCAAAGTCGTCTGGTCAAAGAACCTCATGGACGAATTGAAACTGGAAATGCCCACCTGGGGATTCTCGGGTTCGCCTTACATCGAAGGCGACTTGTGCGTTCTCAACGCTGGCAGCGCGGGTGTGGCGCTGGATAAGAAGACCGGAAAGGTCGTATGGAAATCCGGAACGTCCGTCTCCGGTTACGCAACGCCCGTGCCGTTGAACGTCGGAGCGGATCGGGCAGTCGCGTTGTTTGCTGCGGATTCCATCATCGCGGTGCGCTTGAAGGACGGCGGCGAACTCTGGCGGCATCCGTGGAAGACGCAATACGACGTGAACGCCGCCGACCCGATCTTTCACGACGGCAAAGTTTTCATTTCCTCCGGCTACAATCGCGGCGGCTCGGTTGTGGACCTCGGCGGCCCTGCGCCCAAGGCGGTCTGGGAAAACAAGAACATGCGAAACCATTTCAATCCCTCCGTGCTGATTGACGGCCACCTTTACGGAATTGACGACGATTCCACACGACCCAACGCCGCGTTGACGTGCGTGGATTTCAAGACCGGCGAAAAGAAATGGACCGAGAAAACCGGCTTCGGCTCGCTGATGGTTGCCGACGGAAAGTTGATTGTCCTCACGGCGAAGGGAGAATTGATCATCGCCGAACCTTCGCCTGAGTCGTTCAAACCCATCGCCCGCGCGCAGGTGCTCGGCGGCAAATGCTGGACGACGCCGGTGCTTTCCCATGGCAAAATCTACTGTCGCAACGCAGCGGGCGACGTGGTGTGCGTGGATGTCAGCGGCAAATGATCCCGGCGGCAACCCACGGTCCCTGTAATTGCTCGCCTGTCACGACGCGCGTCACTACACTCGCGCCATGAACGTTCAAGTTGCCGTGCTTTGCGACGCCGCCACCGATGACAACGGCAAGCTCAACCTGCTGGGTGCGTTCGACACCATCTTTGCCCGCGAACTGCCCGCCGTGCATCCACAATGCTCCGTGGCGTTGCGCGTCACGTTCTACAGCGAGGACGAAGGGCCGAGAAAGTTGAAGCTCAACTTCGTTGACGCCGACGGTCGTTCGGTGCTTCCGGCGATTGACGTGCCCCTTGATGTACGGTTGCCCGAGGACGTGCATTTCGGCACGCGCAACTTCGTGTTCAATTTCCAGCAGCTGAAGTTCGATTCGCCCGGCCTCTATTCGGTGGACATTTCGCTGGACGGCGACGTGAAGGCGAACATTCCATTGCTGGTGCGCCATGTGCCGCCGGCGACGGATTGATTGTCACGGCGCGCTGCAACCAGGCCGCCTACACCACAAACGGCAACGAAACTATCCTCGCAACGCTGTCGCCCGCCGCGGTCCGCAGTGTCAAGGTTTCGCCAATCTGATTCGATTCTCTACGAACGTACCCGATCGCGATGTTGCCATGCACGGCTGGAGATTGCACGGCGCTGCTGATGTAACCGACCTCCTTGCCGTCCTTGAACAGTTTGTCGCCCTTGACGGGCAACGACTTCAGGTCCTCCGCCAGTCGCAGACCGCGCAATTCGCGGTTCACGTGACCGATGCTGTGGATGCGATTGATGACTTCCTGTCCGATGTAGCAACCCTTGTTGTAGCTGACCGCGTCCCGCATCGCGGGACCGCACTCCAGTGGGATGTTCGTCTCGTCCATGTCCGCGCCAAATCGCGGAACGCCCGACTCGATCCGCACGGTGTCAAACGCAGTCCAGCCGCACGCGCGTCCGCCAACTTCTTTTGCCGCCGCAACCAGTTTGTCCATCACCGCGCCAAGAGCCGCGACTGGAACGAACAGATCGAAACCGTTTTGGACTGCGCCGGCAGAGCGCAGCGGCGACGGCGCTTTCGACTTATCCAACACAGCGACGTGTCCACCCAAAGCGGGGTCGCGCTCTGCTTGCCCCCGCACTTCAAAAGCTTCGGTGTGCATCGCGCGATTTCCAGCAAGCCGCGGCTGGTTCACCAAATAGATCTCGCCAAGTGTCGCGTCAGTCGCTTTCACCGATTGATACGGCTTGGACGGCGGTTGCGCGAACAAGCCCAAGCTGCGCACGACCGATTCCGCCTTCGGCCCCTGCACGCTCAACAATCCATAATGAGGCGCGACATCCACCACCTGCACGTCGTCGGCTACGATGAATTTCTCCAGTCGCGCCGTGACGGCGGAAGTCAGGCCCGGTTCAAAATCCAGCAGCAACTCGTCTGGCAGGCAGTGGATGTTGAGGTCGCACTCCATTTTGCCTTTGGCAGTGACGAGCGCGGCGTAACAGCCTTCACCCGGGCGCAACCGTTTCACGTCATTCGTGACCTGGCCGTGAAGAAAGCGCACGCGATCCGCACCCGTCAGACATACGCGACTGCGGAAACTCAAATCCAGCACCCCCGCCGTTTCACACAACGCGGTGTGCTCCGCCAGTGCGTCGCCGAAATCAGCGACCACCGCCGCGTCGTTCACTGTCGTGAAGCGCGCGCCGAGTGACTGATGAAATTCCCGCAAGGGAAGGAGCGTTGTTTCGTTCACGTGGCCGAACTTTATTTCGGGAGGAAGAACCGCTGCTGCTTGTCGCTGATGGACATCCCGAGTTTTTCCATCACGGCCAGCATGTCCTCCCAGACCTTGCGCTTCTCGCTCAACGACTGATTGCGCAACAAATACGCCGGATGATACGTGGGCATCAAAGGCGTGCCGCGATACTCCCGCCAGTTGCCGCGAAGCTTCGTGATGCCGATCGTCTTGCCGAGCAATCCTTCGACGGCGGTCGCGCCAAGTGCCACAAGGACTTTGGGGCGGATCAAATCAATCTGCTCGTGCAAATACGGAATGCACGTGGCCATTTCTTCGGACGTGGGCTTGCGATTGCCGGCGGTCTGACCCGGTGTGTCTGGACGGCATTTCAAAATGTTGGCGATATAAACGTCGCTCCGTTTGAGGCCCATCGTCTCGATGATTTTCGTCAACAACTGTCCCGCCTTGCCCACAAACGGTTCGCCCTGCTCGTCTTCATCCGCGCCCGGAGCTTCGCCCACGAACATGAGTTGCGAGTCAATGTTGCCCACGCCAAACACGACGTTTTTGCGCGACGACGCCAGGTGTGAACATTTGATGCAAGCCAGCGCGCGTTCCCGCAACGCGGCGAACGCGGCGGCCTTCTCGGCGGCTGATTTCGATTCGGTCATTGGAGGTGATGGCGGAGGGGTGGAACTGATCGCAACAGGCGACAACGCCGGCTGGCTCGGGGTCGCGGAGATTTGGGTCGGGACGAGTGCGGGACTGACCACTGGAACGACCGGCGGACGCGGGGCGGGCTTTGCCAGTGCCGCAAGTGTTTCAATGGAAACAGCGACATGCTTCACGCCATGCGATTTCAAATCCTCCAGATGCTGGATGGTGGCGTCGAGGAGTTGATTGTAGGCGTCGGACACGGCGGCATGGTAACGGGGCGAAAGTTGCCCGGCAACTTCAAGAGTGCGGGCAGTGTGTTGAGCAAGGAGACTGCACGGACACTGTCAGGCTTCTTGTCTGCCGCATCGGGCGAATCTTCGGAACGTCAGCACAATGAGCAGCAACGCCCAACCGCAGGCGATCGGAATCGCCACTCCATACAGAAACATGCCGGCGGTGTACTCATACGGGTAAAACAGGGCACCACCAACCGTGGAAAGATGCAGAGGCGCGACGATGGTGTTTGGAGCATGGTGATAGACCGTCGGGGTAAACGCCAACGCATACAGGAGTGCGCGGGCAGTCACCTGTGCACCCACACCCGTCATCCGTCCGATCACCCTGTCAAGAACGGCAACAAGCCAGATCAGCGCCGTGGCCCACAGCGCAATCACAAGTATTTTCATCGCGATTTCCATAAAAGCATCTGCGCTCGTTTTGCCTGACGATGTTCAGCGACCACCGCCGGAAACGTCTGGCTGGCCGCAACTCTGAACGCTTTCGGAACTGACAAAACATCCCAAATTTCGCGCGAGAGAGCAATGTCGGTCCACGATTGAGGCAAGCCGCGATCAATGTTTCAAAACGGACTCTTTGGAAGACAGGCGACGATGCAGCGCACTGGTTGGACCATGTAATGATCAACGCGAACCTTGCTTTATTGCTTCGGCAGCAGAGATCAACTTCTCCAGCGGATCATCCAATTTCTCGCCCCGGAGATACTTGTGCCGGATCACACCCTCATGATCCAAAACGTAAACCGTAGGCCATCCCCGGATGTTCCAAGCGACCGAAATCGGTCTTCCAGATACCCGGCCTTCGTCCCAAAACGACCGCCAAGGAATTCCGTGCTTCTGAATAGCTTCGACTGCATTCGTTTTCACAGAGTCGCCATTCACACCAATCAATACGAATGGCCGACCACTGAAACGCTCGACCAATTCCTTTTCATGGGGAACCTCGGCCATGCACGGCCCGCACCAAGACGCCCAGAAGACCAGGAGCACCACTTTGCCGCGATAATCACTCAACCTGAACTTCACACCGTCCAGATCTTCGCCCTCAATCTCCGGCGAAATTTGACCTTCACGCAGGCGCTCCATTTCGAACAATCTAGCTGTAGCCTCTTCTC
>DAOLDN010000191.1:0-6902 GCA_035327385.1 Verrucomicrobiota bacterium
GCCTGGCGGGCGACGTGACGCATCCACGTGCGTTGAGGCGGTTGTTCAAACAAGTGTACGCGCTGACGGATTTGACGACGAAGGATAACGCGATGTCGAAGGCCGGACACTGGCTTGAAAAACTGGCCGCTCATTCGGCGCGAAACATGACAGCAAAAGCTTGAACTCCAGAATCCGAGCACTAATGTCATCGGCGTGAATCTCGAAGACCATTTGGGCGACATCATCCGCAAGGGCCGCTTGATGTCCGATGTATCCGCCGCTGCCGCCGCGAAGGCCGCCGGCATTTCGGAATCGGAATTGGCCGACATGGAAGACAGCGGCCGACCTGTCGGCAAATTGAATTATGCGGCGCTTGCTTCGTTGATCGGACAGGACGGGACGAAACTGGAAAGCGTCGCCAACGGATGGTTGCCGTCGCCAAAGGATTTGAACCGGTGGCGGCGAATGAGAGACTTCACCACCACAGGCGAGGGGCTTACGGTGAACTGTTATCTGGTCTGGGACGTGGCAACTCGCGAGGCGGCATTGTTTGACACGGGCTGGGACTCGAAGCCGATCCTTGAAACCATTGGCCGGGAAAAACTCGCGTTGCGGCATCTGTTCCTCACCCATTTACACCACGACCACGTCGCAGAACTTGGTGCGATCCGCAGTGCGTTCCCCGACGTGGCGCTTCATTCCAATTCGCGAAACGCTCCGGCCAACCGGAGAAATCTTCCGGACGATTCGGTCGCAATCGGCAATCTCCGGGTTGCAAACCGTTCCACACCCGGCCATGCGGAAGAAGGCGTGACTTACATCATCACCGGCTGGCCGGACAATGCGCCGGCGGTCGCAATCGTTGGAGACGCAATTTTTTCGGCTTCGATGGGACGCGGAAATCAATCATGGGAAATCGCTCGCCAGAAAGTTCGCGAACACATCCTGTCGTTGCCGCCTGAAACGTTGCTTTGTCCGGGCCACGGCCCGTTGACCACGGTTGCGGAGGAAAAAGCGCACAATCCGTTTTTCTAAGCCGCTTTTGCGGCTCGTTCGTGAGAACGCGGCTGAACGGAAGTCGCGTGCGCAAAACACCGCCACCTAGATAGAATGCGAAACCACGCCACTTTACAGGGCAAGGATTTCCGCCGTTGACCGTTGCGCTGTGCTTGATAGTTTCCACTCATGTTCGCTGACAAAATCCTCCGAATGCCGCGTCCCCAGGACGCCAACACCATGAGCACGCAGGAATTGCGTGAGACTTTCCACATTTCCGGCCTTTTCCGTCCCGGTGATTTGACCGGGCATTTCACGGACCTTGACCGTCTTGTGGTTGGCGGAATTGTTCCCATCAAACCCATCGAACTGCCGAATCACAAGGAAACGGGCCGGGCGTTCTTCCTGGAACGGCGCGAACTGGGCGCCATCAACATCGGCGGACCGGGCATCGTGCATGCCGACGGCAAATCGTTTTCGCTCGACCGGCTTGACTGCGTTTATCTGCCGATGAACACGAAACAGGTCGTGTTCGAGAGCAAGGAAACCAGCAACCCGGCGAAATATTATTTTCTAAGCTGCCCCGCGCACGGCGCGTTTCCGGCGACGATGATGAAATCCACCGACGCTTCGCCTGTGGCGCTCGGCGCTCAATCCACTGCCAACAAGCGCACCATTTACAAATTCATCCATCAGGGCGGCATCCAAAGTTGCCAGTTGGTCATGGGTTTTACCGCGCTGGATGAAGGCAGCGTGTGGAATTCCTTCCCGCCGCACACGCACTGGCGGCGAACGGAGATTTATTTCTACTTCGATCTCGGCGACAAGATTCTCTCGCACTTTCTCGGAGAACCGCAGCAGACACGGCATTTGTTCCTGCACAACGAGGAAGTGGCGCTGTCGCCCAACTGGTCCATCCACTGCGGCTGCGGCACGGGCAATTACAAGTTCATCTGGGGCATGGCCGGCGAGAACCAGGTCTTTGATGACATGGACGCCGTAAAGCCGCTGGACTTGAGGTAGAATTGGAACGCTGGTCTCCGATCCGCGGATCTAAAATGTGTAATGGGAAATGACCAATGAACAATGACCAATGATGTTTTCCATTTCACATTAGACATTGGTCATTGAACATTTTTCATTGAAAACAGAACCGCGCCGGTTCGGAGGCCGGCATTACGACCAAAAAAATTATGAAACGTTTCACAGACAAGGTAGCCATCGTCACCGGCGCGTGCCGTGGTATCGGACAAGCCATCGCTCTCGCGTTCGCCCGCGAAGGCGCGCACGCCGTCAGCATCTGCGTGGGCGACCCTGCGGACACTACGGAAAAAATGAAGGCCATCGGGGCGAAGTTCACCGCTTACACGCGCGACTTCGCACAACTCAATCAGAAGGCCGCGTTCGATGTCATCGAGCAGACCGTCAAGGATTGCGGACGCGTGGACGTGCTGGTCAACAACGCCGGCATCATCAAACGCGCGCCTATCGTTGACCACCCGGAGGCCGACTGGAACGCTGTCATCCAGATCAACCTCTCCGCGCCGTTCTTTCTATCGCAGGCCGTCGCCAAATGGTGGATCACCAGCGGTCGCGACAGTGCGTCTGCGGATGCGCGATTGAAGGTCGTCAACATCGCTTCAATGCTTTCGTTCCAGGGCGGAATCCTCGTTCCCGGCTACACCGCCAGCAAAAGCGGCATCGCCGGCATCACCAAGGCGTTCGCCAACGAACTCGCCAAGGAACGCTGCAACTTCAACGCCGTCGCACCCGGCTACATTGCCACCGACAATACCAAGGCGCTGCGCGAAGACCCCGTTCGCAGCAAGGCGATTCTCGACCGCATTCCCGAAGCCCGCTGGGGCTCGCCCGACGACATCGCTGGCGCAATCCTGTTCCTCGCGTCGAAGGACGCCGATTATCTCAACGGCACGGTCATGAACGTGGACGGCGGCTGGCTGGCGCGGTGAATTGAAATTCTTCTTGCACACACCGGAAATGGCGCAAGCCTGTGTGCGATGAAAGTTCTTCCGCACACCCGTTCCTGTTTCGTCTGTGGCGAATCGAATCCGGTCGGATTGAAATTGCTGTTTCACACGGACGGCGACAGGGTCCACGCGCATTTCACGCCGCGACCGGAACACATCGGCTTCAAGGGTGTTGTCCACGGCGGATTGCTCTCCACGGTGCTGGATGAAATCATGGTTTGGGCGTGCGTCGTGAAGACAAAGCGCTTTGCCTTCTGTGCAGAGCTGACCGTGCATTTTTCCAAGCCAGCCGTTCCCAACGAGGAGATCATCGCATCGGCTGAACTGGTGGAAAACCGGCGCAATCGCATCTTCGAGGCGAAGGCGGAATTGAAGAACGCCGCTGGGGAGACGCTCGCGACGGCCAGCGGCAAATACATGCCCGTTCCCGAATCGGACCTCACAGGGATGGCCGCTGATTTTGTGGACGACCCGTCGTGGGTCTTCGAGCAGCGTTGAAATGTGGGGTGTGTAGCCGCGCCTACTGGACGTTCACATCAATCTTCTGCCGGTCCAGCGTGCTGCCTTCACGGAACGCCAGGGCCGCGAGAGCCTTGTTGTAGTCTGCCAGCGCCGCGATTTCCTGCGAGCGCGCGTCGGTGAGGTCACGCTGCAATTGCAGAACGACAAAGCTGGTGCTCTTGCCGCTTTCCAGCTTCTTCTGCTCGGCGTCCAGAGCGGCCTCGGCGTATTCGCGCGCGGAGCGCGTGGCGGCCACCCGTTGGTAACTCGCCTTGGCGGCCACAACGGCATTGTCTATTTCGGCGAGGATGATCTGTTCGAGCCGTTTGACCGCAAGGACAGCCTGTTGGACGCTGATCTTGGTGGCCTTGTAATTGTTGCGGGCGCCGCGATTGCTCAACGGGAACGACAACACGCCGCCGACGCTGTAGAACGGGTAGTTCCGGTCGGAGAAATCGGAAAACGCATCGCTGTATTGGATGGTGGTGACACCTCCTGCGCCGTAACCGTAAGTGCCGTAGGCGTCGAGCTGCGGGAACAACTGGTTGTAGTCGTACTTCAACTGGATTCCCTGCCGTTCAAGGTCAAGTTTCGCCTGCTGGAGATCGGGACGTTGGGTCATGCCCTTGGTCCAGCTTTCCTGAAGGTCAAAAAAGAAAACCGGTGCCGCAAGATTTTCTCCAGCCACATACTCCACGTCGTGGAGTTCCCGGTAATTGTCCGTCAGCAACGCCTTGATGATGTTTTGCTGCGAGGCCAGCGTCTGTTGCGCGGAGAGCAGGTCGGCACGGGCAGTGGCCACCTGGGACTCGGCCTGCTTTTCGTCCAGCGGAGCGAGCGCGCCGACTTCGACGCGCTTCTTGTTTTCGGCCAGCAGTCGTTCGGCAAGCTCCATCGCCTTTTGACGGACCTTCACGTTTTCCCGGGCCGCAATGAGGTCGTAGTAGGCGTTTTCGACCGAAGTCACGACGTCCATGACGCTGAATTGAAGGCCGGACACAGTGTATTTCATCCGGTTCTTGCTGACCTGGATGTTGAGGCGTGTGGAGTCTATCCAGAAGTTTTTCAACAACGGCTGCGTCATGCGGATGCCGACTTCGCCGCGCGTGTTGCGGTAGTCGTTTGTGCCGAGCGTCGTGCCGTAGTTCTGCGCCATGGTGCCGAACAGGTCGTAGGTCATGCCCCAAGGCAGCAATCCGCCGAGACTGGATTCGAAGCCGTTGCGCCTGTCGTCCGAGCCAAGCCGGGGCAGGCCCGTGACAGGATCAAATCCGCTGCCGCCGGATTCCGAATAACTGTGTTGTCCCGAAAAACTGAACACGGGGTCGTAGCCGGCTTGGGCGGATTTGACGTTGAGCATCGAGATGTCCGGATTGTAACGCTCGATCTGGAGGTTGAGATTGTATCGCAGCGCCTGTTGGATGCATTCCTGCAACGTGATGACGCGGGTCTTCGGCGCGTCGCCTTGCGCGTGAGCGGAGATTGCCGATGCGATGATGACCAAGAGAACCCTGAACTGTTTCATTGTGTGCGTAGCTTGTTACATTCCCGGCGGTTCGTCAACAAACCTCTCTACCGATTGGTAGGTTTCTGGTTTCCATTCCTTCTGCCGACGCGCGCCGGAGGCGGTCGGCAATGCCTTCCCATTCGGGAGCGGCTGGCGGTGATTCGACAATGATCCATTCCACAGCGGCCTCGTCGCAGCGATGCAGTTCGGAATAAATCGCCCGCGCGAACGCCTCGGCGTCGTGCGGAATGACGCTCACGCCGCCGAACTGCTCGTCCGATGGAATCGTTGTGTGCGCGATGATGCCGCATCGGGACGGCGGAATATTGAGGGTTGAGAGTTGAGCCAGCAAAGCCGCGGTGTCGCGCCATGAAAGGACGAAGAGTTTCGCGCGTGGCGAATAATGCTTTTTCAGAAGGCCCGGACTTTTCAGCGCAGCTACGGCAATCGGCAACCGGCAATCGGCAACCGGCATTTCCAACGTCGCCTCCAGCGATTCGGTGTGGATCATGCCCGGTCGTAACACCCGTGGCGGTGTGCTCGTCAGGTCCACGACGGTGGACTCGATGCCCACCTGCGATTGTCCGCCGTCAACGATGAACGGCAGTTTATCCCCGAGTTGCGCGGCGACGTGAGCGGCGTTGGTCGGGGAGAGCCGGTTGGATAAATTGGCGCTGGGTGCCGCCAGCGGAAAATCACATTCGCGGACGACCGCCTGAATGAACGGATGCGACGGCCAACGCACGCCCACGGTGTCGCCGCCAGCCGTGACAATGTCGGGAATCGCATCGGAACGGGGCAACACCATCGTCAGCGGTCCGGGCCAGAATGCGGACGCGAGCCGGGTGGCGGTGGCTGGCCAGTGTGAAACGCAACGTTTCGCCATCGCCAGGTCCGACACGTGGACGATGATCGGATTGTGCGAGGGTCGGCCTTTGATTTCATAAATCTGCGCGACGGCCTTCGCGTCCAGGGCGTTTGCTGCGAGGCCATAGACCGTTTCCGTCGGCAACGCCACAACGTTGCCGGCGCGCAACAGTCGCGCGGCGTGCAACACGGCCGTTTGGAACAATTCCGGCGTGTGCGTGGACAGGATTTCAGTTGTACCCGCGGAATTCATGGATGCGCATCATTCGTAACGCAGCGCCTCGATGGGGTCGAGCTGCGAGGCTTTGCGCGCGGGATAGAAACCAAAAAAGATTCCCACGCCCGCGCTGAACAAAAACGCCACCACGATGGACGTCGTGGAGGTCAACGTGGGCCAGTCCATCTTGGCACCGATGATCTTGGAGAAGACAATTCCCGCAGCGATGCCGATGGCTCCGCCGATGACGCTCAGTGTCACGGATTCGATGAGGAATTGCAGCAGGATGTCGCGGCCACGGGCTCCGATGGCCATGCGGATGCCGATCTCGCGTGTGCGTTCCGTGACGCTGACGAGCATGATGTTCATGATGCCGATGCCCCCGACGATCAAAGAGATGGCGGCGATGCTGCCGATGAGCGCGGTCATTGTTTTGGCGGTGGCGGTGGCGGCCTCGGCCAGTTCGAGCTGGCTGCGAACGGTGAAATCCGGTTCGCGCGTGCCGCGACGTTGTTGAAGAACCGCCTCCACCTCCCGTTGCACGCGTTCCATGTTTTCAGGCCTGTCGGCCTGGATGAGAATCGCCCTCAGATAATCGCTCCGGGACAATCTGCGCATGGCGCTGGTGTAGGGAACGATCACCGTGTCGTCCTGGTCCTGCCCGAAAAAATTGACGCCTTTGGATTCGAGGACGCCAAGAATTTTGAAAGGAATGTCGCGGATGCGGAGCGTTTCGCCCACCGGATCTTCGCCCTGGAACAGTTGATCCACGACGGTCTTGCCCACGATGCACACTTTGGCCGCGCCTCGAACGTCCGTATCCATGAACATGCTGCCCGAGGAC
>DAOLDN010000192.1:0-6899 GCA_035327385.1 Verrucomicrobiota bacterium
GCCGCAACTCAACCAGATGGCGTTTGGAACGGTGACGCGGTCATCGCTGCCGAAATTCTCCTACGCCGACGGCGGCGCTGTCACCGGCGGAGCGGCGGCGAACAATTTCAATTTTGCGCTCGTTGACAACCGCCAGGCGCGGCGGCAATGGGACGCGCGCCAGGGAATGAAGGTGTTGCTCGGCGACATCGCCCGTCGCGGAAACAGCGTGGCCCTATGACGATCACCTACCAGTCCCGGACCGTGCCGATCATCAGCCTGCGACCGGACTGGAGCGGCGGCATCCGGTTCGGCCAGCATTGCGCGACGACGATCACGGAGGCGTTGAACTCAAAGGAGCATCGGCAATCACGGCGGCCACGCGCTTTATACTCGCTCGATTACGTCACCCAGTCCCTGTCGGCTGCGGAGACGGAATATGTACGTCGGTTGATCGAGACGGCAGACGACCTGCCGGTCGGCTGTCCGCTCTGGCCTCTGGCCTGCAAACTCACTGCGGCCGCATCCGTCACGGACACATCGCTGGCGGTGGACGACAGCGACCACTGCCTGTTCAACGTCTTCCACCAGTATGCGATTCTCTGGCAGTCGTTCAACCGTTGGGAAATCGTCGCGTTGTCGTCCGTAGGCCAGACCTCAATCATACTTGCGAGCGGGCTGGAGGCAGGTTTCGACGCGGGCGCGCAACTGATGCCGATCGCATTCGGCCACGTGCCGAGGTCGCGCGTTGGGCAACTGACTGATGAACACGGGTCGTGGCAGTGCAGGTTTTCAGAACGGTTCGTGAAGGTCAGCGGCACATTGGGCGTGATTGATCAAAGTGTTCCGGAAGTGGACCCGCCCGAACCGCCTGTGATTGACGATGGCGACGGCGGTGGTGGCGGTGGTGGCGGCGGTGGCGGCGATTTCTGCGCAGCACTGACGGGCACGATCGGGTTTTATATCTTCAACGGGCTTGTTTGCACGCCCGACTCGGAAACACCTGGACAGATGGACAAGAGTGTGTTTTGCAACTCGCTCCGCGAGCTGATAGTGGACGCGAGTCCCTTCTATTGGGATGCGTCGCTCGGCACGGTAAAGTTCTTTGCGCAGCCCGAAGACGTCGAGCCGCTGGTGGCGGCGATCGCCACGGCCACGGGGATGACCTTCGACGTGGAGGTCACAGACTTCGCGCCGTGCATGCCCGGCTACGTGAGGATCATCATCACACGCACCTCCTGACATGATGTATCGCAATCTCAACGTGTTTGATTTCGTTCCGGACTTCAAAGAGCCGGAATCGGCGCAGGCGGACGATTTCACGCTGGACTCCGGCGGCGTCGGCCTGGCGACGCCGCATAAAGCGACGGGCGTCCTGCGCCGGACCGTTTCTCTGCCGGTCGTTTTGCGCGGGCGCGAACAGATTTCCGCCGCGCGGCAGTTCATCGGCCTTCACCGCGCGCGACAGCGGCCGTTCTGGATTCCGACCTGGTTCAACGACCTTCAGCTCGTTGCCGACGCCGCCGCCGGCGACGACGAGATCGTCGTGGCCGGGCGAGGTTTTTCGGAAAGGTTCGCCGGAGGCAAGCCGCATCAATTCATCTGCCTGCTGACTCGCGCCGGAAAATTTGAGATGTATGGAGTTACGGAACTGGACGATGACGCCGGCAACGACGTGCTCAAACTGTCCCGCGTTCTGGACACAGACCTAGTGGCCGGAGATACGCTCTGTTGTCCGTTGTTGCTGGCCCGCTTCGTCAGCGACGATCAGTTACTCGAGTATGTCACCGACGAACTCGCCTCGTGGGACGTGGCCGTGATCGAAACGCCGGTGGAATATCCTTCGCCGGAGGAATCCTCCAACGGCGAAAACTCCGCGCATTTCGGAACGCGGCCCGTGTTTCTGTTCAGAATCACGGACGGTATCACGACGTTGCAGCTTGCCGACTACGGCGTGGACGTCGAAGCTGCCGATGAAACGTGGTCCGCGGCTGACATCTCCGCCGGCGACGTGGCCTCAACGCTCGACATGCTGGGCGACACTCTCGACATCGCGTTGCGAACGGATGATCCAACGCATCCCCTGCTCCAATACCTGGACCGATTGAACGCTCGCAACTTCAGCGTCGAGGTCTGGTACGCCAACCTGGACAATCTCTCGGCGTTGAACCTTGCCGCTCCGGATCACTCCGGCCGGATTGAATCCGTTTCGTTGTCGCCGGAACGACGGCTGACGATCACCGTGTCTTCTCTGTTCAGGACCGGCGAGCAGCGCATCCCGAAATTCCAGATGCAACGCTTCGCCAACCATTCCGTGTTTGAAGGGGAGAACCCCACGAGCGTGGAGGCGTTCACGACGACGGGGACGATCACTGCCGTATCCTCAGACCCGGCCTATATCGAGGCGACCGAGTTCGGCGACGCAGCGACCGCTGAGAGTGACCCGGATTGGTTCGCGCTCGGAAAAGTGACGTGCAACGGCGAGGTGCGTCTTTGCACGGGGCAGGACGGCAACCGGCTTTACCTGAATTTTCCGTTCGCGACGGCGGCGGTGGATGACGAGGCGTCGGCGGTCGCCGGCGACGACGGACGCATCCAGACATGGGCGCTGAAGTATGACAAGCTGGAGGAGTTTCCCGGCTTCCCGCTGATACCCGCGCGCAACCCGCACTTTAAGGCGCTATCAACACCAAAACCGGACGGGGGCAAAAAGTGAACCGCCAACATTTCTTCACCACACAAGATCGCATCGAGCGTTTGCAATCCGAGGTCCAGCGGTGGATCGGGACTCCGTTCTTCGAGAGCTGCGGACGCCGCGCAAAACCCGGCGTGGCCGCGGACTGTGTGTCGTGGATTGCCGCAGTGCTGCAACGCATCGGCGCCATCGGTCACGTGCCGTGGCCGCGCAGTTACGTCTCTCGCGGCGGCGGCGCGCACATGTTGCTCGTCATGGTGTCTGTTCTCGACAACATCGAGCGCCTCGGGCTTGTGTGGACACGCGACACCGGCCACCAATTGCCGCCGTTGATTCCCGGCGATCTGCTCGTTTATTCCACCGGCACGCGACTGCATCACCTGGCGATACTGGTGGACGCCAAAGTCACAGCCCATTCGTGGGCCGGCGAAGTCCGACTGGCGTCGCTCGATGACCACTTGGAAAAACTGTTGATCCGTCTTTATCGACCGCTCGCATGAACGAACACAAAGCACAAGCTGCCGGCATCAAACCGTCCGGCGCGATAAACAAGAAAAGGCCCGGACTCAAGGTCGAGATCGAGGGCGCGTCTTTTTCGCAGGCGACGCAATCCGAGCCGCTGCCGTACGTCTGGGGCGCGCATCAGCGCGCCGGAACTTACATCCTGCCGCCGTTCGGAATCCGCGCCGTGGCGGTTAAAACCAAGGCTGGAAAATAACATGGGGTCGTCAAAAAAAGTCACAACCGGCTACAACTATTTCGGCAGCTTCGCCCAAGCGATCTGCTACGGCCCGGTGTCTCGCCTTACCAAGATCAGGAGCGGCGAAACGGTGATTTGGGAGGGCGATTTGACACCGGCCAGCGCGAACGACAACGGCAGCACCACCATCACAACCGGCATCGGCGAAATTTTTTTCCGTTGGGGGACGACGACACAAGGGCCTTCCGTCCGGTTGACGGCACAGGAGTTCGATTTTGGGGACGGGCCGACAACCGTTCCCATTCCTGCCTGGTTGAACGTCTGTTATTTCCTTGCATGGGACGTCGCATGGGGAAGCTCGCCGCAACCGCCGACGCTCACCTTCGACATCGAGCGGCATGTTTCGGCGCTCGACATTTCAGCCCACAACGTATCAGGAGACGCGGTCATTCCGGAGGTCATCTACGATCTTTTAACGCACCCGTTCCTGGGCGGCATAGACCCCGCGTTCATTAACACCGCCAGCTTTGTGGCCGCCGCCGAACAGACCATTGACGAGGGAATCGTCGCCAGCCCGGTCTTCGATGAGAACACAACCATCCGCGACACCATCGAGAACCTTCTTTTTTACATAGACGGCTATTTGCGTTATCGCGACGGCAAGATTGCCATCGGATTGATGCGCAAGGAATCACACACCGGACTTCCCGTCATTGACGAATCAAAACTGGCGGACGAACCACGGCCGTCGAACGAGGGGTGGTCGTCGTCATGGTCAATGACGCGTGCCGTTTTCACGGACCGCGAGAACGATTGGGAGCAGAACGCGCAGGAGATTTACCACGACGCCGCCAACGCCGCGCTCGCCGGCGAACGCAAGGACGAAGAGGTGCGTCTGCCGTTCGTCACGCGGCGATCGGTCGCAAAAATTCTGGCCCGCAAAAAAGGGTTGCGGGGCGGCCTGCCTCGGATGACATGGGAGATGGAGGTTCTGCCCACGTTGCGCAACTTAAAGCCGGGCAGTCTGGCCAGATTAAACTACGCGGAACTGGGCATCGAGGACCGTGTGGTGCGCGTGCTCGAAACCGGACGAAGCCTCGGCGAGGACCAAACCCTCCGGCTGATTGTCGAGGAGGAAATCACCAGGGATGAAACGAACGATTACACTCCGCCGGCGGACAACTTCGCCACCGACCCAAATGAATTTACATTAGCCTCAACAGAGCCGCGCCTGGCGTGGATTCCGCCCGGACTCAAAGACGGCAAGGCGGACGGGTTTCTCATCGCCTGTCGCCGACCGGGCCGGACCATCACAGGCTTTTCGGTGTGGTGGACGTGGAATCCTCTGGCGCTGCCGTACAGGGAGTTTGAGACCATTGTCGCCTATCCGGCGTTCGGCCAGATCATCTGGTGGACACGGACGGGCGACAACGTCATCCTCCGCATCCGTTTCCAAAACGCGCCAGATGCTGAACGCGCTCTGGAGCTTATCCAGGATGGACTTGAACCCTACGCCGTCTCCTGCGCGCGGCTGCTAAAGACGGTCGGCGGCAACTATGACCAGCACCAAGTCAAATCGCTCTGGTTGCCGGGCGTCACCGGAGGACACATTGTTCGCGCCGGCACACTGGACATCGAGGTTGAGACCGGGCTAACGGCATTCGCAGCCGATCCGCTCACACTCGAAACCACGTCCGACCCTGGACGATTCCCGTGCCAATACGTTTATCTTGGGCGACGCGAAGATTTCTGCGTCTGGGCGTCGGCAAGAATCGCGTTTGAGCGCGAACTACCCAACGGCGGCAGGTCGAGAGTACGGGTTGGCAAAACCTACCAATGGGTCGAGAACGACACAGAGCTGAAGCGCCACATCAAAGCTTTAACCTTCAACGCACGCGCGGAACAATCCCTCGACGACACTGCCGCCAATGTTTATGACCGGGACGACACCACAATGTCGCCGGATGGCACTTTTACGACAGATTGGGGCCGCCGCGCCCCAACCCTTGCCGAACTTTTTGATGTAGTCGCTGTCGCATTGATGTTCGACGGTGTCCACCCCGCATCCGCCCACGTCACCGAACTCAACAGTGCGCTTAAAGACATACTTTGGCATGAGCTTGCCGACCCAGGAGAATTTCCAACCCCGGAAAGGGTAGCCATAGCCGAGGACGCGGACAACGTTCTCGGATTCCGCATCCATACCAGAATACTGCTTTACAACACCACTTTATGAGCACACTAACCGCCATCGTCCGCGAAATCTTTGATCGCACCCTTTTGACCAAACGAGTCACCGCCCTGACAGGAGGCACGAACGCCATCGCCGCTGTCGTCATCACCAATGGCGGCACCGGATACGACGACACATTTTCCGTCACATTCACCGGGGGTGGCGGTAGTGGCGCGGCAGCCACAGCCACTGCCGTGGACGGCGTAATTGTTTCTGTCGAAATCACCAACCCCGGCACCGGATACACATCCGCCCCCACGCCCAACTTTAGCGCGGGCGGCGGATCGGACGCCGCAAGCACAGCTTTACTCGCGGCGGAAACCCTTGACGCCATCCCCACCGAGGAACTGGAACCTGGAACAATCACCATTTGGGTCATTATATCCAACACCATTCACATTTACTCCCTCATCGCCGGCACAGACGCCGAATCAACTCCCACCTTCGTCCGACCGGACGATTACGCCACCACCACCAACGAAAAGGTATGGGGGCTCCGAGGTCTGCTGGTTGGAGCTGGAGGCCTAGCCCTCGATGAAGGTGCGAACATCTCGGCAGGAACATCGACTGGCAGCCAGATCGGTACCGGCGCGAGTCAGAAGCTGGGATTTTGGGGCGTCACGCCCGTGGTACAGCCAGCCCATGCAGATCAGGCGGCTGTCACCCTCGGTAACACCAATGGTGAAATCGCCGGATTGACCTTCAGCAACCCGCCGACCCAGGCCGAATGCCAGGCGCTGCGGGACGCCTGCGAAGAGCTTGCAGATGATTTGCGCGCACTGAGCACCCTGTTGCATGCGCTTCGATCTTCCGGTGTGGCAACTGGCATCTGGAAGGGAGCAGCCTGACCGGACGCCGGCTGCGGTCAATGGCGAGCCACGTAATTGTTGAGCATGGTAAAAGCGACAAAGCCCACCAGCGCGCAGAGGAGACACGCAAAACCTTCGAGTGGTCCGTTGTCGTGGAATGTTGCGACGGCCACGCCAACCATCGCAGCCGTCGCGTAGTTGCGAATACTACTGCACCCAACCGGAACGGCGTCGCTGTGTTTGAAAAAACTACCAAGCACGGCCACATAGAATCACACGGCGGGATTTAAGTCAACAGCCGCGAGGCATCAGGAAGATGTGCCGCTCTGAGGTCATCCCACCCTTTTCATTATCCCGCCGCGCTTACGGCTGGACAGGCCCTTTCCACTATATCATTGCACCCTTTTCATCATCCAGCCGCGCTTACCCATCGGCACCAACGATTCTCTTTGCGTGCCGCATGAATACGAACTGGGCGTCAAT
>DAOLDN010000193.1:0-6872 GCA_035327385.1 Verrucomicrobiota bacterium
GCCTTCGCGGCCAGACCTGCGAGCACCAGTGCCGCGGAAGCGCGCAGGACGCTGGCCATCACTGGAGCGCCGCTCAACGGTTTGCCGCCCTTGACGATGGCGCTCGGTCCTTCAATCTCTATGTCCGCGCCGAGACGCTGTAACTCGCTGACGTGCATGAAGCGCGATTCAAAAATCCGTTCCGTGATGATGCTCATGCCCGGCGACATCGTCATCAACGCCATCATCTGCGCCTGGACGTCCGTCGGAAAGCCCGAATATGGCAACGTGGTGACATCCGCCGATTTCAATCTGCCGCCACGCCGCACCAGCAGGTCCGCGCCGCGACGTTCCACGATCACACCGGCCTCGTTCAGCTTGTCAATGACCGCGCGCAGATGATCGGCGCGCGCGCCCTTGATGCGGACTTCACCGTTGGTCACGGCGGCTGCGATTGCGAACGTCGCCGCCTCGATGCGGTCGGGAATGATTTCATGCTCCGCACCGTGAAGTGTTTTGACTCCAGTGATGGTGATGGTCGGACTGCCCGCGCCGGAAATCCTCGCGCCCATTGCATTGAGAAAACACGCGAGGTCCACCACCTCCGGCTCGCACGCGGCGCTTTCAATGACCGTGACGCCGTAGGCCAGCACGGCGGCCATCATCACATTGGCGGTGCCCAAAACGGTCGAGCCTGCGCGTCCGCCCAGGAACATCGCCGCACCGGACAATCGCCGTGTCGTCACGTCCACGTATCCGGCGTCAATCGTCACCTTCGCGCCAAGCGACGCGAACCCCTTCAAATGCAGGTTGATGGGGCGCGCGCCGATGACGCAACCGCCCGGCAATGACACCCGCGCCTTTTTCAGACGACCCAGCAACGGCCC
Organism: Verrucomicrobiota bacterium; assembly: GCA_035327385.1. Taxonomy (GTDB): domain Bacteria; phylum Verrucomicrobiota; class Verrucomicrobiia; order Limisphaerales; family JADLHS01; genus DAOLDN01. The sequence continues at coordinate 867 of DAOLDN010000193.1, forward strand.
CATGATGCACACCGAGCCGCGCATCTTGCGGACCAGTTCATAATCGCCATAGCCCCGCACCTTTCGCGCCTCGACCCGCACCGAGCCGTCGGCAAAGCTGGCTTTCGCGCCGAGCGATTCCAATATCTTCACCATGAACCGCACGTCGCTCAAATCCGGCACGCCACGGATGACGCACGGTTCGGACGTCAGCAACGTCGCCGCCATGATGGGCAGCGCGGCGTTCTTTGCCCCGCTGATGGTCACTTCCCCGTGCAATGGCACGCCCCCTTTGATCAATAGACTTTCCATTTGAAATCAGTAACCGGCCAAATCGCGAATCGTGCGCTCACGCGAAATCACCGTGGACGCGCAATCAGAAATCGTGGCCGTCGAGAGTAATCATCCTTCACCGCCTCCACAATCCAGTTTTGTTCCTCGAAGATTTTGAGGATGCCCGCCGACTGTCCGTCGCCGAATTCCAACATGCATTTCCCGCCGGGCTTGATAAACGGTGCGGCCTTCGCGGCAAACATCCGGTAAAAGTCCAGTCCGTCCGCGCCGCCATCCAGCGCCCCTCGCGGGTCAAAATCCTTCACCTCCGGCTGCAATGATTCGATCTCAGCCGCGCCGATGTAAGGCGGATTGCTGACGATCAAATCGAACTGCCGCCCAACGGGCAACACGGACAACCCGTCGCCGAGCATGAACTCGACGCGGTCGGAAACCTGGTTGCGTTCCGCGTTCTGTCGCGCCATGTCCAACGCCCCAGCCGAGACGTCCAATGCGGTCAAGCGTGCTGAAGGACATTTCACCGCCATCGCAATCGCGATGCAACCGCTGCCAGTGCCAAAATCAAGCGCAGTCGGAGCGCCGGTCTCCGACCCGGCGTGTCCCTCGTTCGATGTTGAATGTTGAATGTTGAATGTTGAATGTTCGTTCCCTCCGTTCAGGAATTTCCATCCCATCTCCGCCAGCAATTCCGTTTCCGGCCTGGGCACGAGCACGTGACGGTTCACCGCGATCTCAATGCCGCAAAAAGACGTCGAGCCGACGATGTGTTGCAACGGCTCGCGCAGGCTGCGGCGTTTCACGAAGTCGCGCAGCGCGTCCGTCTCGGTTGCCGACAATTGCCGCTCAAAATTCAGATACAACTTCATTCGCGGCAATTGGAGCACATGCGCGAGCAGCAGTTCCGCCTGCAATCGGTGCGACTCCACGCCCTTTTTCGACAAAAACTCGGCGCTCTTCTGAATGGCTTCCAAAACGGTCATGCGCGAAGTCTGGAAAACACGGAAGACAGTTCAAAGCGGAAAATGCCGGCGCAGCGATTGTTGAGGCGTTCAGGGAATGACTGCGCGATAAAATACCGCGCCTGAATTATCGGACCCAATTTCCAGAACCGGTGTAACTTCGGCTGAATTCGTGTGATTTAGAATGTCGGTCCAGTTTGTTGTTCCGAGGTCACTGAGGCTTTGGATGCGATACGCTCTGCCGGCTTCTCCGTCGAGCACGAGCGTATTGCCGGGAGCCCAGTTCAGCGAAAAGATCGGTCCGGACTGGACGATCAATCCATTGTCACCAACAGCGATGAAGTAGCCGTTGCCGTAGGCAACATCGCGCAGCGCTCCACTTTGACCGGTCGAAACAACTTTTTGCTTCCATGTGAAGCCGCTGTGCGACGTCGAAATCCTTTGGGCCGAGGCGGAATACGGTCCGCCCACCGCAACGAAGACACGTTGGGCGTATGTGATTCCAAACAGATAATCCGCACCCGCAGCAGGAGGCCATACGGACTTCCAAGAAACACCGTTGGACGATACGTATGGAGCACCCCTTGCATCCATCGCAACAAAAGTTCCGCCGCCAAATGCCACGGCGTAACCGGCCACTCCGTAACTTGAGCGGTCAGTCCAATCCACACCATTTGTCGAAGACAAGATCAGCATCGGATTAGAGTTGCCCTGACCAACAGCCACGCTGACCTCGTTTCCAAATGAGAAGCCCTTCAGCGTCCGGCTCGTTGGCGTGACCTGTTTGGTCCAGTGTTCACCGTCGGTCGAAGTCAGGATGGTTCCCAAAGCGCCGCCGGTCACAAATTGATGTCCGCAGAGGGCAACCCGGTTGAGTTGATTCGTCGTGGGTGAGGTCTGAACCTGCCAGTCGTGGCCATTCGTTGAGGTCAAGATGACACCACCCTGACCAACGACAACAAAGCGATCCAGGCCGAAGGCGACGCCCATGAGAGTGGTTGAGACGCCCGATATGCGCGCCGTCCAGTTGGTGCCATCGGCGGAAGTCAGTATGTGCCCCAACTGGCCAACACAGACGTATTGTCCATGACCGTAAGCAACTCCATTCAGGTTGGTGACCGTCCCGGAATTGCGCCGCGTCCATGTGTCCAGGGAGTCCCCAAAAGCCGCGAGCGCAGCAAACAAAAGCAGTGCAAACACGCAAACACAGCGAATCGTGCGATGCTGGTGCATGAATTTTCCTGCGGGCATGCTGGCACTTTACTCCCTGCCCAAAGCCTGACAAGTCGGCTCTTGAAGTCAAAAGTGACCCGGCTTGCGCTGAAGAAACTTCCCGTGGCCGTGCTTGCCGACAAATATTCCGTCACGCACGGCGACCTGGCCGCGCACGGTGACAACGCTCGGTCGGCCCTCGATCTTCCAGCCTTCAAACGCGCTGTAATCCAGGTTCATGTGCTGCGCTTTAACGGAGATTTTGCCGCGATAATTCGGGTCATAGACCACAAGATCGGCGTCCGCGCCGGGCTGGATCGTACCTTTGCGCGGAAACAGATCGAACGTCTTCGCGACCTGCGTGCTGGCGACGTTCACGAAAGTGTGCAGGTCAATCTTGCCCGTCTTCACGCCGTAGGTGTAAAGCAGGTTCACGCGCTCTTCGAGTGAGGGGATTCCGTTGGGAATCTTGGTGAAATCATTTTTGCCCAACTCCTTCTGTTTGCGGAAATCGAATGGTGCGTGGTCGGTGGCGACGGTTTGCACAAGTCCATCGCGCAGGCCGTTCCACAGCACTTCCTGATTCCGTTTGTCGCGCAGCGGCGGGGACATGACATATTTCGCGCCCTCAAACTTGGGTTTCTCCGCGTAGCTTTTGTCCAGGGTGAGATACTGGATGAGTGTCTCGACGGCGACGCGCACCCCGCGTTGGCGCGCGGCGACGGCTTCGTCCAGCGCCTCTTTGCAACTGAGATGAACAATGTAAGTCGCCGCACCGGTGAGTTCGGCAAAGGTCATCAGGTGATGCACACCCTCGGCTTCGACCTGGACGGGACGGCTTGGTTCGTGGAAACCCGGGCCTGTTTTGCCGGCGGCAATGAGTTCCTTGCAACGTTCGGCCACAAGCGTTTCGTTTTCGCAATGCGCAGTGACGATGACGCCCAGTTCCTTCGCCAGCTTGAGTGTGCGATACAACTCGGTGTCGTCCACGCCGAACGCGCCCTTGTAAGCGAGGAATACCTTGAACGAGCTGATGCCGCGTCGGACGATTTCCCGGAACTGCTTCTCCGACTTGTCATCAAACCGCGTCACGCCCATGTGAAACGTGAAATCACACGCCGATTTGCCTTCGGCCTTGCTCATCCAGAGTTCAAAGCTTTTCAGGGGATCGTCTGATTTTGCCGGGCAACACATCTCAATGAGCGTCGTCGTGCCTCCGACAAGCGCCGCCTCGCTACCAGTGATGTAATCGTCCTTCGCATACGTACCCATGAACGGCAGGTAGATGTGAACATGCGGATCAATGAAGCCGGGAAAGACGTATTTCCCTTTCGCGTCTATCACCTCCGCGCCTTTGGGCGGACTGATGCCGCGGTCAATGCGTGTGATGGTTTCGTTTTCGCAGAGGATGTCTGCCGTGTAACGCGCATCCGCTGTGACGATCTCGCCGTTTTTGATGAGGAGCGACATAGGTTTGGTGTTATCTCCGTTATTGCCAGTCTTCGAGCGTGAGTCCACGCACCCGCGAAAATTCCGAAGTGTTACGCGTGACCAAGGTGAGACCATGGGCAAGGGCGATGGCTGCGATCATCAAATCGTTTGGGCCGATGACATCGCCGACAACTTCCAATTCGTGGCGCAACTGTCCATATCGGGCCGCTGCAACATCATCAAACGGAAGTGAGACGTAAGGGGTGAACAGCTCGCGAAGAATGTCGAGCCGTCGTTCACGGTTGCCGTATTTCTCCGCGCCGTGAAGCAATTCAGCCTTCACGACGGAACACAAATGGATTTCGGCAGGTTGAAGCTTTTCCAGACGCGCGCGAACGGGTGATTGAGGCGACTTGAGGTAGGTGATCCAAGCGTTGGTGTCAAGCAGCCAGGCCATCACCACTCCTCGCGTTTTTCAAACGGCAATTGCGGCGGGCGTTCGAACGGCTCACCGGCAAACGCGCCCGCCGTTCGGTCAAAATAGTTATCCGGCCAGGCGGATGGTTTCAGTTTCGCGCCGTTGCTGTCGTGCGATTCAGATTCAATGAGCGAATCGAGATAATGGCGCACCTCTCGCAGCACCCGCTCCGGCTGCTTCATCAATTCCTGAATCAGTGCGTCTCGCGTGCTCATAACGAGTGAATTTTAACTCAAGGCCCCAATATTTCGAGTCTTATTTCTTCGCTTCCGTATGCCAGATGTCGCCTTCACCATAACTGAACCAACGGCTGGTCGTGACCTTCTGCTGCGTGAAGAACTGCACGCCTTCGCGGCCCTGCATGTGCAGATCGCCGAAGAAGGATTCGTCCCAGCCGTTGAATGGAAACCACGCCATCGAAGCGGGCACGCCGATGTTGATGCCGACCATGCCGGCCTTCACACGATGCTTGAATTCACGCGCCGCCTTGCCGTTACGGGTGAAGATGGACGCTCCATTGCCGTAACAGGATTTGTTCGCCAGTTCGATGGCCGCGTCCAAATCCTCCATGTGCATCACGTTCAGCACCGGGCCAAAAATCTCCTCCTTCGCCACGATCATCTCGTTGTGGACACGATCCAGGATGGTTGCTCCCACGTAAAAGCCGTTCGGAGCTTCGGGAACTTTTACGCCACGACCGTCAGCAGGAATCTGCGCGCCCTGTTTCACACCATGTTCGATCAGTTCCAGCACACGGTCGCGATGTTGGCGTGTGATAACGGCACCCATATCCGGCTGCGCATCGCGATCGGTCGGACCGACTTTAATCCGTTTGGTCGCTTCGACCAGCGTCGGGAACACCGTCTTCTCCGCGCCCCGCACCAGAACCGCTGTTGAACCCGCCATGCACCGCTCGCCCGCGCACCCGAAAGCAGCCTCGATGACGCCGCGTGTGGAATTCTCCACGTCCGCGTCCGGCATGATGACGACGTAATTCTTCGCGCCGCCGTTGGACTGAACGCGTTTGCCGTGCTTTGTGCCGACCTCGTAGATGTAGCGCGCGATGGGCGTCGAACCGACAAACGAAATCGCTTTCACCTTCGGATGCGTGAGCAGCGCATCCACGACCTCACGGCCGCCGTGGACAATGTTCAGCACGCCTTTCGGCAGTCCGGCCTTCTCCAGCAGTTTCGCGATCTTGATTGCGGTGAGCGGAACTTTCTCGCTCGGCTTCAGCACGAACGTGTTGCCGCACGCGATGGCGATGGGATACATCCACAACGGCACCATCGCGGGAAAGTTGAACGGCGTAATGCCAACGCAGACGCCCAACGGCTGGCGGATGGCCTCGCAATCAATGCCGCGCGCGACGTTTTCCAGCACCTCGCCCATCATCAATGACGGCACGCCCAGCGCGAACTCCACGACTTCCATGCCGCGTTTCACGTCGCCGCGTGATTCCACCAGCGTCTTGCCGTGTTCGCGCGTGTTGCTTCGAACGATGTCCTCGAAATTATCTTCGAGCAGCATCTTGAAACGGGCAAGGATGCGCGCGCGTTCGACAGGCGGTGTTTCCATCCATGCGGGGAACGCCGCGTCTGCGGCCTCCACGGCGGCGTTCACATCGGCAGCCGTGCCGACCGGGCATTCGGC
>DAOLDN010000194.1:0-6862 GCA_035327385.1 Verrucomicrobiota bacterium
ATCGGCACGCGCGGCGACTGCGCCTTCAGAAGCGCGATGTTTGCCAGTCCAGCGTTGTCGGGAAGGGAGTATTCCAGCAGGACGACATCAAATTCTGCCTCCAGCAACATCGCCAGGGCGCGATTAAGGGAATCCGCTCGGACCAGCGGGGCGACCGACTCGCGCGCGATGGCAAACATGCCGTTGACGGCGGCTGCGAACGCGTCGTCGTGATCAATCAGCAAAACTTTGAGCGGCTCGCGTTGCATGGCGAAACGAAAAAAACCGTGAAGACCGCGGCATCGTGAAGTTGCCGCCGTCCTTGGTTTGACAATGGCAGGAAGCCCGCACCCTCGCAAGAGTGCAATTCATGCGGATTGATTCTCCGAGTAAAAGATTGATTCTCCGACTTTGACAGCAGCGCGAAAAAAAGGACAATGGCCCGCCATGAAACGGTTTTGCGTCATCTGCTGTGTTCTCGCGTTGATCCTCAACGCGGGCTGCGGACGGCGCGAAACGCGCGTCGAATACGGCAACCGCAATCAGATTCTCTACAAGGGCAACGGCACCGAGCCTGCCGACCTCGACCCGCAAATCGTCACCGGCGTCACCGAACATCACACCATCATGGCGCTGATTGAAGGTTTGGTGACGGAAGACCCGAAGGATTTGCATCCCGTTCCCGGCGTGGCGGAACGTTGGGATATTTCGCCCGATGGCCGGGTTTACACGTTTCATCTGCGCAAGAACGCGAAGTGGTCCAATGGCGACCCCGTCACCGCGCACGATTTCTGGGAATCCTACAAACGCATCCTGACTCCCTCGCTCGCGTCGAAATACGCTTACATGCATTTTGTGGTTACGAACGCGGAGGCGTTCAACAAGGGAACGATCACCGATTTCAACGAGGTCGGCTACAAGGTGCTGGATGATCACACGTTTCAGATCACGCTCAAAAGCGCCACGCCGTATTTCCTCTCGCTGATGAATCACACGTCGTGGTTTCCGGTGCATCTGCCCACCGTCCGCCAATACGGCGACCCCTACAAACGCGGCAACAAATGGACGCGCCCCGGCCATTTCGTCGGCAACGGCCCGTTCGTGCTGGATGAATGGAAGGTCAACGCCGTCATCGTCGCAAAGAAAAGTCCGACCTACTGGGACCGCGACAACGTTCGGTTGAACGAAATCCGCTTCTACCCGATTGACAGCGCGGACACGGAGGAACGCGCGTTCCGTTCCGGCCAGTTGCACATCACGGAAACCATCCCCCTGCCGAAGATCGAGGCCTATAAACAGAAGCATCCGCAGTTCCTTCACATTGACCCGTATCTCGGCACGTATTTCTATCGTATTAACACCACAAAACCTCCGCTCAACGACAAACGCGTGCGCAAGGCGCTGGCCATGGCCATCAATCGCGAAGCCATTGTCGAGCGGATCACTCGCGGCGGTCAGATTCCCGCATACCACTTCACCCCACCGGGCACTGCGGGTTATTTGACCAGGGCCAGAATCGGCAATGACGTCGCCGAGGCCAGAAAACTTCTGGCTGCGGCAGGTTATCCGGACGGCAAAGGTTTTCCCGCGGTGGAACTGCTCTTCAACACCTCTGAGGCCCACCGCGCCATTGCGGAGGCAATCCAGCAGATGTGGAAAGAAAACCTTGGCATCGAGATCAAGCTGGTGAACCAGGAATGGAAGGTTTATCTGGATTCGCAGCGCACGCTCGATTATCAGATTTGCCGTGCCGGCTGGATTGCAGATTACGTTGACCCGAATTCCTTTCTCGACATGTGGGTGGAGGGCGGAGGCAACAACGAAACCGGTTGGGGCAATCCCGAATACGACCGCCTGATTGCCATGGCGTCGCGCGAAAACGACCCCGAAAAGCGCATGGAACTGTTCCAGCAGGCCGAAACCATCCTGCTGGATGAACTCCCTGTCATCCCGGTTTATTTTTACACCCACGTCGGCCTGCGCCGGCCCGAGGTCAAGGGCTGGTATCCGACCATTCTCGACAACCATCCATACAAATACGTGTATCTGGAAGAACCCAAGAACTAAGCTCCAATGAAACACCAAGCACCAGGCACCAACACCGGTCACACGAGGGCTTGTTTGAGATTTGATGTTTGGACCTTCTCTGGAGACTGGAGACTGGAGCTTGGAATTTCATAATGTTGCGTTTCATCGCCAAACGAATCCTCGAAACCATCCCGGTGCTGTTCATCGTGGCGACGGCGACGTTTTTTCTGATGAAGAGGGCACCCGGCGGGCCGTTCGACGACGAAAAAGCCACCACGCCTGAAATCCGCGAGCAAATCGAAGCCCAATACGGACTCAACAAACCCGTCATCGAACAATACTTCGATTACATGGGCCAGTTGGCGCGCGGCGATCTGGGGCCGTCCTTCAAATACGCCGGCTGGTCCGTCAGCGAATTGCTCTGGAGCGCGTTTCCCGTCTCCTTGGAACTGGGTTGCTACGCCCTGGCCATCGCGCTGACGCTTGGACTGATCGCGGGAATCATCGCCGCGCTGCGCAAGAACACCGCCGGCGACTACGTTCCCATGTCATTCGCCACATTGGGAATCTGTCTGCCGACGTTCGTAACCGGGCCGCTGCTCATCCTCGTTTTTGGCATCACGCTGGGCTGGTTCAATACATCCGGCTGGGACTTCGCCGGCGACCGCGTCCTGCCCGCCATCACGCTGGGACTTTATTACACGGCCTACGTCGCGCGTTTGTCCCGCGCGGGAATGTTGGAGATATTGAACCAGGACTTCATCCGCACCGCCCGCGCCAAGGGCGCTTCCGAATGGCGCGTCATCTGGAGACATTCCCTGCGCGGCGGTTTGCTCTCCGTCGTTTCATTCATCGGCCCGGCCATCGCCGGTCTGGTCACGGGCTCGCTGGTCGTTGAAACCATTTTTCATATTCCCGGCCTCGGACGTTTCTTCGTGATGGCCGGATTCAACCGTGATTACACCATGGTCATGGGCACGGTGATGTTTTACGCCGTGCTCATCATTGTGATGAACCTGCTCGTGGACGTGTTGCAGGTGTGGCTCAACCCGAAACTGCGTTTTGAAGACTGAGTGACCGCCAACGCTCCAACCACATTGCCCGCGAACGCCGACATCGAGACCGGCCATTCGCTGGGCCGCGACGCGTGGCTGCGGCTGCGCAAAAACAAAATGGCAGTCGGCGGAGCCATCTTCATCCTGGCGCTGGCGCTCGCGTCGTTCCTTTCGCCGTTCATCGCGCCTCATTCCTACGAGACACAAAACCTCGCCCTCGGCGCAACGCCGCCCAGCGCACAGCACTGGCTTGGGACGGACGACCTCGGACGCGACCTGTTCTCGCGAATCCTCTATGGCGGACGAATTTCACTGTCCGTGGGTCTGGCGGCGACGGTTGTCGCCGTTCTCATCGGTGTCCTGTACGGAACCATTTCCGGCTACATCGGCGGCCGCGTGGACATGGTGATGATGCGCATCGTGGACATCCTGTTCTCGCTGCCGTTCATCATCTTTGTGATTCTGTTGATGGTCATCTACGGGCGGAACATCATCCTGTTGTTCATGGCCATTGGCGCGGTGGAATGGCTGGACATGGCGCGCATCGTCCGCGGCCAGGTGTTGTCGCTCAAGAAACAGGAATTCATCGAGGCCGCCCGCGCGCTGGGCCTCCGCAAACGCCGTATCATCCTGCGCCACATGATCCCCAACGTGCTGGGCATCGTCATCATTTACAGCACGCTCATCGTCCCGCGCGTGATGTTGCTGGAGGCGTTCCTCAGTTTCCTCGGCTTTGGCGTGCAACCGCCCATGAGTTCCTGGGGAACACTCATCAACGAGGGCGCCCGCAGCATGGAGGAATATCCGTGGCTGCTGATTTTTCCGGGACTGTTTTTCTCGACAACGCTGTTTTCACTGAACTTCCTCGGCGACGGCCTCCGCGACGCACTGGACGTGCGGGCCTCCAAAGATTGAGATGAACGTTTCAGCCACAATTGATGCGACCCATGCGACCTGTGCGTCGCGTACGTCCCATGTATTCACATGCTGCTGCAAGTAACCAATCTCAAAACCAGCTTCCACACTCGCAACGGAGTCGTTCGCGCGGTGGATGGCGTTTCTTTCGGCGTTGAGCGTGGCGAGACACTGGGAATCGTGGGCGAATCCGGCTCCGGCAAATCCGTGACGTGTTACTCGTTGATGGGCCTTGTGCCGCAACCTCCGGGAAGAATTGAAGGCGGTTCGGCTGTTTTCGACGGTAAGACGGATTTGCTGAATTGTCCGCTGGATGAACTGAACAGGATTCGCGGTCGCCGCGTGGCGATGATCTTCCAGGACCCGATGACGTCGCTCAATCCGTTCATGCGGATCGAGGACCAGATCATCGAGCCGTTGTTGATTCACGGAATGGCGACGCGCGCCGACGCCGTGAAACGCGCCATCCAGATGCTGGAACGCGTCGGTGTGCCGGACGCCGGCAAACGCATCCGCAGTTATCCACATGAATTTTCCGGCGGCATGAGGCAGCGCGTGATGATTGCCATGGCGCTGATCACCGGGCCGGATTTATTGATTGCCGACGAACCCACCACTGCACTGGACGTGACCGTTCAGGCGCAGATTTTGGAACTCGTCCGCCGGATGCAGCGGGAATCCGGCATGGCCGTCATCTGGATCACGCACGACCTTGGCGTCGTCGCCGGCTTCTGCAAACGCGTGCAGGTGATGTACGCCGGGCGGATCGTGGAAACGTCTCCAACGGAGCAGTTGTTTTCACGGACGCGTCATCCCTACACCCGCGCGCTGCAAAAATCCATTCCCGCGCTCCAACCCAAGGGCGCGGAGCTTTACACCATCGCGGGAATGCCGCCGGACCTGTCCCGGCCCGTCGCGGGCTGCGCGTTTGCGCCGCGATGCGAATTCGCCGCCGAACAATGCAGCCAGCCCGTCAGTCTGGTTTCAATGGACCCCGGCCATGCAACGGCGTGCGCGAGAGTGCAACGGGGGGAAATTGATTTGAAAGCCGGTTGACGCCCGTCGTTGCGTGCGGTTTATTTGCGCCGTGAGCACTGTTGCCGAAATCAAAGAAGCGATTGAAAAGCTGTCTCCTTCCGAACGCGAGGAGCTTGAACTGTCAGTCTGGCCTGAATGGGACAGGCCGGCTGGCGAGAATCCTCCGGCAATCCGGGAGAAGCTGGCGCAGGCCGCCACTGGAAAGTTTCTTGAGGGTGATCGCTCGGACATTCAAAAGATTCTCTCCACACTGGAATGAGCGCTCGCTGGGAAAAGAGCGAGTTCATCTTTTGTGATTTGCAGGCTGCGGCGCGCAACATTCACCGGGTCAATCCTCCGGCGGCGAAGCGTTTCCTGATTGCCGCCCATGATACGTTTGAATTTCTGGCGCGGAATCCGGAGATTGGAAGAAGGCGCGCGGACCTGGGTTTTGCGGAAGTCCGGTCATGGCGCGTGAAAGGCTTCAGGAGTCATCTGATTTTCTATCGCAAGCTTCCCGATTGCGTACAGATTTGGCGCGTGCTACACGGAGCGCGCGACTTGGAAACTGAACTCGGCAAATGAACCTGCTCGAAATCCAGAATCTCAAAACCCACTTTCCTGTGGAACGCGGAATCCTTTTCCGACGCCGCGTTGGCGAGGTGCGAGCCGTGGACGGAGTTTCGCTGGCGCTGAAACAGGGAGAAATCCTCGGACTGGTCGGCGAATCCGGCTGCGGCAAGTCCACGCTGGGACGCACCATCCTGCAATTGATACCGCCCACAGACGGCGCTGTGATTCTTGGCGGCAAAAATCTCGCCAGTCTCCGAGGCGGTGAATTGCGCGAGGCACGGGCGGATTTTCAAATGATCTTTCAGGACCCCTATGCGTCGCTCAATCCGCGCATGACGGTCTATGACACGCTGGCCGAGGCGATCGGCGCGCACAAGGCCGTTGCGTCCTCTGAAATGTCCTCGCGCGTGGCGGCGTTGATGGAAAAAGTCGGCCTCTCGCCGCGATTCGTGAAAAAGTACCCGCACGAATTCTCCGGCGGACAACGCCAGCGCATCGCAATCGCCCGCGCCCTGGCCGTTGAACCGAAACTCATCATCGCCGATGAACCCGTCAGCGCGCTCGACGTTTCCATCCAGGCCCAGATCATCAACCTGCTGGCAAAGTTGTCGCGCGACATGGGGCTGACGTTGATTTTCATTTCGCACGACCTGTCCGTGGTACGCCACATCTCCGACCGCATCGCAGTGATGTATCTCGGAAAGATTGTCGAGATCGGGCCGGCATCGGAAGTTTTTGAAAAACCTTTGCATCCCTACGCAAAGGCATTGGTCAGCGCCGTGCCGATTCCCGACCCGGAACGAGAAAAGAAACGTCAGCGCATCATCCTCAGCGGTGATCCGCCGTCGCCGATGAACCCGCCCGCAGGGTGCGCGTTTCATCCGCGATGTCCGCACGCCGTCGCCGCGTGTTCGGATTCAACCCCCGCGTTGGAAACGTTTCAGTCAGGACACGAAACGGCGTGCATCCGAGCGAAGGAAATCAATTCAACCGCACTCATCGAAGACCGGCTTCCAGCCGAATCCGAACCGTAGGACAGGCGTCGCGCCTGGCTCCATCTGTAGAACTCCGCCGCATGAGCGGCCAATTCGAGGAAAGTATCCCGGATACATCAGATTCGTCTGACCGTGAGCAGGCTTGAGACGAATGGAGACAGGCGCGACGCCTTTCTTACTTCATGGTTGGCTGAGAGCGCCGTGTGACGCGGAGCAGGCTGAAGCTTGAACTGCCCAACCGCCACTTCCATGCGCGCTTGCCACAGTTTGGTTCAGCGAGGACGGCGGTCTGATTTCAGT
>DAOLDN010000195.1:0-6851 GCA_035327385.1 Verrucomicrobiota bacterium
TGGCGGCTGAGTGGAATCGGTCGCCGTCACGGACAACGTGACCGGATTCCCCTCGTTGACCAGTTTCTTCTGCGGTTGAACCGCGACATCCGGCGGGCTGTTGCCAGACACGGAGACGACGAATGAGTCCAGATTCACATGCCACGGACTGTCGTCAAACACGTCTGAAGCCACCACACCCACGAACAAGTCGGGCTGTCCATCCAGGAACGTCGGCGGCTGCGGCGTACCGGTGCCGTCAATGTTGATGTTCGGCATGCGATCAATGCCGTTGACCGTCACGCTCCAGACTCCGTTGATACGTTTGATTTCAACCGTCATTGTGCTGCCAACGGATGTTCCGAAGAACCGGGGATAGGCGTCTGACCCGCCCGACATCAACACACCAAAGCCTTCGTTCGCCCCGGCTGGATTATTGCTGTGGAACTGCGAGAAATTGATGAAACCGGCCCGGATTCCGTCCGTTGAACTGACCCCCACCACCAGGCAAAGCTGGTCCGGCTGGAGATACCAGTTGGTGATGCTGGTGAACGTGGCGGTCGCGGTGAAATCGTTGCCACCGGAGAACCCCAGAGTGGACAACCAGACGCCCGGAACGGAGGCCACCGCCATGCCCGCCTGACCGTTGAAATCCGCGCCGGCAGAGGAGCGCATCTGCAACACTCCCGCGCCGGTGTTGAGCACCAGGTTGGTGTCGTTGGCCGGCAGTGAAGCGCCCGTGCCGTCCATGCGCGCCGTGAAGCCGGTGCCGACGCCGTTGGCGTCCAGCACGGTTCCGCCGGACGAACTGAAATTCAGGTTGAGAACGGCCGCCTGCGACACGGCGGCGAAGGACAATCCGGCCATCACGACGCCGGTGATCAGGGAGTTGCGCAATTTATTGGTCTGCATGGTTGGTTGGTGGGTTGAGTGAATATTGGGAGTCAAAATTGGAATCTCGGGTTGCCCGTGCCGCCTCCGATGGAATTGGTCATGGCGGAGTACTTCCGCCATTCCACATGACCGTCGAGGAACAGGATGTTGCCTCCCGCCGGCCTGTTCCGTTCGAGATGGCTGGTGCGTTGATTGACCGAAGCGGGCAGGCCGCCGATGGGAAGGTTGACGTAAGTGGCCCCGCCCGCCTGAGCGACGCTGATGACGTTGTCCACGACCACCTCGGCCACGGAAGGCGAATTGGTGGGGTCGCCCCTCAAATTGTAACGGAAATACTGCGGCGTGATCTGCGGCGTGCCCGGCAGCAGCCACAGGTAACCAGTGATGCGGAACAGCGGATTGAAATTCCAGCAGTCGTCCGTGTTGAACTCCTTGTTGGACGCGCAATACATGATGTCGCGCTTGGCTCCGGTCTCGATGATGACGTCGGTGAAGTTCGTAGCCATGTCCCACGGCCAGTTGCCGGGGCCTTTGATTTTTGGAAACGGGCCGGTGGCATACACGGGCGGATATCGCAAATCCATCAGCTTGTCCCGGTTGTCGCCGCCGTACATGTGGATGGCGATGCCCAACTGGCGGAGGTTGCTGACGCAATTGGCCCGCTGGGCGCGCTCCTTGGCACGGGCGAGCGCCGGCAGCAGCATGGCGGCGAGGATCGCTATGATGGCGATGACCACCAGCAGTTCAATCAATGTAAATGCGCGGGTGAAACGACGTTGTAGCATACTCAGGAAAACCAGCAGAAAGCACCCCCACCCCGCTGATCCATGAATCGAATGAAGCAGCGCCTCGCCCATGACGGAGACACGGCAACTTGGGACAGTGGTGACATTCAACCGGTAATGCGCCGGTCAGAGAAAAAACCCGACAGGCCACGGAACGATTTTTTCGATGCGGCCCGGGCAGACAGATCAGGTCAAGGGTCGTTGATGACCTGGATGGCTTCGCGCAGGAGGATGCGGGCAAAAACCCAGTCGAACCAGAAACCCTGGATGCCCGTTCCGCGATCCAGTCCGCCACGGAATTTGGTCTCGATGAGGTCGCGAGCCAGCTTCAACTCGGAACGCGCCGTCGCGAGATCGTTCATGCGCCACGATGCCAGGGCCAGGATGACATGGGCGGTGGCGCTGCGGGGGGCGTTGTATTCGGGATACGAGAGGCTGCGACGGCTCCAGTCGGCGGACTTCGCAAAGTTGCCGCGCCGATACTCCAACAAGGCCAGCGACACGGAACGCCAGGCGGCTTGGAAAACATCCTGGTTTGCCGGGTTTTCGGCGGCTTGTGACCGTTCCGCGTGATCGGCCTGCGGCTGCAATTCGCGCAGCAACGTCTCATCCGCCGGCAACAGCAAGCAGACCTTGATGATTCGGTCAGAGGCCGGATACGTCGTGCCGGCAAAGCGCGCGATTGTTTCGCGGCGGAACGCGTCGTAGCCATTCACGTCGCCCATTTCGATCAACGCCGGGCCAAGTTCGAGAATGTCGAGCGTGGTCACGTCCCAGTTGTCGAGCCGGTTGATCTTGAGCAGCGTGCTGAAACGCTCCGCAGCCGCGCGCCAGCGACCGTTGACGGCGTGCCAGTCGCCGAGCGACCGCAGCACTGCCGCGCCCTCGATCGTCGGCTCGGTGAAAGGGATTCCGGACACCAGTTCGTCCGCCTCCTCGTAGTTCTCCTGGGCCACCAGCAACGCCACCTGCGTGATTCTCTCGCGCAACTCCGCCTCGCCGCGCATGCGCGCCTGTTCGCGCTCCGCCTCCAACGCGCGCCGATGCGCCGCTCGTTCCTTGAACAACAGCAACGTCGAAGCCGTCATCCCGATCAGCAACGCCAGCGCCACCGCCGCGCCGGAGGCGAACACTGCCTTGTTGCGGCGCATCAGTTTTTGAAACCGGTAAGCGCGACTCGGTGGCCGTGCCATCACAGCCTCGTTGTTGAGGTAGCGGCGGATGTCCATCGCCAGGCCGTTGGCGGTTTCGTAACGGCGCGTGCGGTCCTTTTCGAGCGCCTTCATGACGATCCAGTCCAGGTCGCCCCGGAGAAGCGAGATGAGTTTGGGCGGTTCGGAATGCCGATGCGTGGCAGTCGCTTTCAGTTCGTCGTTTTGAAGCGTGGTAAGAATGGTCGAGGGACGGTGCGGTTCGCGTTCGCGCAACGTGCGGCGCATGCCTTCGATGCCCGACTGCATCAACTGTTTTCCATCGAACGGCGTTCGGCCCGTCAGCAGTTCGTAGAGCAACACGCCCAGACTGTAAATGTCCGTGCGCGTGTCAATGTCCAGCCCGCTCATCTCCGCCTGCTCCGGACTCATGTAAGCCGGCGTGCCCACCAGTTGATCGTAGGCCGTGAACAACGTCATGTCCGTCAGTCGCGTGTCCGTGGCCTTGGCGATGCCAAAATCTATCACCTTGGGCACGGGCACACCGTCGTGCATGGTCACGAGGATGTTAGAAGGCTTGATGTCGCGATGGATGATGCCCTTTTGATGCGCGTGCTGGATGGCGTGGCAGATCTGCATGAACAATTCCAGCCGCTGCGCCGTGTCGAGATTATTGCGGTCGCAATACTCGGTGATCTTCACGCCGCGGACCAGTTCCATCACGAAGAATGGACGGCCCGTCTCTGTCGCGCCGGCGTCCAGCACACGGGCGATGTTGGGATGGTCCATCATCGCCAGCGCCTGTCGCTCGGCCTCGAACCGGGCAATGACGCGCTTGGTGTCCATGCCCAGCTTGATGATTTTGAGGGCGACCCGGCGACGCACGGGCTGTTCCTGTTCAGCCATGTAGACCGCACCGCCGCCGCCCTCGCCAATCAATTGCAGCAATTTATAGCGGCCAATGCGCGTGCCGGGCGCTTCCAGAAGTTTTGTCACCGCCGCGTCCACGGCGGAACTGATCGCGCCGGAACTGTCCGCGCCAAGTCCGTTGGCCACGGACCGAAAAAACGTCGTGGAAGCCGCGTCGTTGAAGAAACGTTCAGCGCCGGCGTCCACGGACAACAACTCGCCCAGCCGAGCGCGCATTTCCGGCCGGCCCGCGCACGCCCGGTCCAGAAACGCCTCGCGCGCCGCCGGATCGAGCATCCGCGCCGCGTCAAACAATGCCTCTTCCTGTTCCTTGAGACTGGTCATCTCCAAATTGTTCTCGCCCCCGGTTTCCACCATACTCCAATGCGCTGCCCTGTTTCCAAACCCGACGCATGCCGCGACATCAGTTCCGCAGCCAGATTTCGAGGACGAGAACGAGGAGGATGGGGATTTGTCACCATGATTTGTTCACGCATTCACTGTTGTTCCCGGATTTTCCGGAACAGCCACGCCCGCGCGTAAGCCCATTGACGTTCCACCGTCCGCTCCGTGACTCCAAGACTGGCGGCGACTTCCTGATTGGTCATGCCGCCGAAGAATTTCATCACCACGATGCGCGCCTTTTCCGGGTCCTCGGCTTCCAATTGCACGATGGCCTCGTCAATCAACAACACCTTGTCATCAGGCGAGGCGGCTTCCAGGTCAACGTCCTCGATGTCCAGCCGCTGCATGCCGCCGCCGCGTTTGAGCCGCGACTTGCGCCGCGCGTTCTCAATGAGGATGGGCCGCATCGCCTCCGCCGCCGCGGCGAAGAAGTGGGCGCGATTCTCCCAATTTCGGTCGCCGTCGCCCACGAGTCGCAACCACGCCTCATGCACGATGGCTGTGGGTTGGAGCGTTTGACCGGGCTGTTCATGGGTCATGCGAGCCGCCGCCAGCCGGCGTAATTCCTCATACACCAGCGGCAACAAGTCTGACGAAGCCTGCCGTTCGCCTCGCGCCACAGCCTGGAGCATCAACGTGATGTCGCTCATGTGCGTGACTCACTTGATAACCCGTAACCGTCCGCTTGGCGATAATGGAGTTGAAGACACCACCGGACTGCACTCAAAAACACACGGTGTGCCGAATGGATCAAACCAATTGGTCTGAATCGTTTGCCATGACCATGAAAGACGAACACACATCGGAAAGCGGATCGGCGATATTGGCGACCGATCATCGCCGAGCGCAATCAGTGCCGCACGCAAGGCGTTGATGGTCGAAGGAGAAAAAGAATGAACCTCGAAGGACGCCTCACCCTTCGCGCCATTTGAGTTCCTGTGTCTTGCCGTGCTCGGGATGACTGGTGTTGAGGCTGCGCAATTCCAGCTCGATGCCGTCGGGTGCGAGTGTGGCGCGAACCCAGCCGTTGGGACGGCCTTCTTTGAACACGTAAGCCACGGGCGGCAGGTTGATGAGATGCACGCCGGTGTCGTGCTGCGTAACGCTCCAGTTGTGTGTGTGCCCGAAGACGAACGCCTTGATCCGGCGGTGGCGGGCGAACAGTTTCACCAACGCCTCCGAGTCATTCAAACCCGCGAACGTGTCCGGCGAGTTCAGGTTGTGATGGACGACGATGATTGCCGGCTTGTCCGCGTTCGCGCTGAGTTCCTTTTCGAGCCACGCCAGTTGAGCCGCGCCCACATCGCCGGGAACAGCGTCGGTGATCTCCAGAGAATCCAGCACCAGCCAGTTGGCACGCGGCGAACGGATGACGGACGTGTGCTTTTCCTTCACAGGTCTTTGCGCAGCGGCTTCGTCAGGAAACGCGGCCCAAAAATTGGCGCGCTCGTCGTGATTCCCGAGGGTGAGATAAACCGGCGTTACGGCGCGGATGGGTTTGAGCAGATTCCCAAGCGTCGCGTAATCGCCCGGAAGACCGGCATCCAGGGCAAGGTCTCCGTTGATGAGCGCGCCTGACGGTTTTTTCGGCAAAGCCGCGATTTCACGTCCGACGGCGGAGAGATTGTCCGCCATGTTCACCTTGATGGAAATCTTTGCGGGATCGGCATCAATGTGCGTGTCCGACAGCAGCGCGAACGTGTGGACGTCTCGCGCCCCGACGGCGTCGGCTGCGGTCAATTGCGGCGCGAGAGCAAGTCCGGCGGCGGCAACGGACGCGCGTTTGATGAAGTCACGACGCGAATACTGCGGCAGATAAGCAGGCATGGCGATGTCCTACGCCTGACACGCGCAGCCGACAAGACTTTTTTGTGACGAGTTTTGGACTTCAAAGCAGAGCGCGGAGAATCGAAAACGACAAGCGTTTAGCAAATTACCACGGGTCGTTGCGCAAGTGATTCAGGCATGAATCCAGCCGTGAGGATTTTGTTGCCGAATAGCGGGGTTACGTTGCGCAGCAAGGCGCAGGGTCGGAGTTTTTTCAGTCAGACTGTGTGAGTTCTGACCTGCGGCTTTCACCCACAATTCTGCCGGACCGGAGTCAATAATCATACAGCCCGCTGTCCTTCGTGTATCCGCCTCCATCGCCCGTTCCGCGTTCAGCACCCATGAAATCGCCCAGCAGGTCGCCCATGTCGGCCTCGATCTTTTCAGGGTCTTCGCCGGCTTCGAGCCGTTTGATGGCGATGTCCATTTCCTTGGGCATCGTCCCCGGAGGCAGGATATCCTTCATCTTGCGCATCATGTGGGCCATGTGCCTGGGATTGTTCTCATCCATGTGCTCCATGTCGCGCTCCATTTCCATCATGGCGCGCTCGACGCGCGGATCGTCCATGTCCGGCATGGGCGGGCCGCTCTCGTCACCTTCCAGTGTCGTCGAGGATTCTTTCAAGCCCCGCGTCATCGCGAAACGACTGATTTCCTTCTTCAGCTTTTTGTTGCCGCACTTGGGACAGACCGGAGACCGGTCCGGATTGAGTCGCCGAGACAGGAAACTGAAAATCCTGCGGCATTTCGGACATGCAAATTCGTAAATGGGCATACAACTTCGTAAATGTTCTCAAAACGAATAGCGGCTTCGTCCTGTCGGGAGAAGCCGAAAAACAAATCCGCCAGCAATTCTCATTTTGACGGAGCGCCGATTTGTAATCGGCTTCAAGCGTTCGGA
>DAOLDN010000196.1:0-6831 GCA_035327385.1 Verrucomicrobiota bacterium
GGAGGTTGAATTGTTCTTGGGTCTGGTGGGAGGCCCTCCGACGACCGCTCCCCTCACAGTAAGCAACGTCGATTTCTTCGTTGTGGACCCGCCAGTGTTGCAGGCGCAACTCGCTGACACGAGCATCGTCCTGTCGTGGCCTCTTTGGGCGCAGGAATTCAGCCTGCAATCCACAACCAATCTCGCGAACATGAACTCTTGGACAGCTTTGACGAACGAACCGGCCATCGTGGATTTGGAGAACACCGTCACGAACGCCATTTCCAACGGGGCAAGGTTCTATCGCCTGACGAAGTAGTATTGAAAAGGTCGCACGATGCGGCCGGCTGGCAATGCTTTACTTTGCTTCCTCAAACGCTTCCAGCGACCGGATTGCCATTGCCGTGGAATTGAACTCCTTGAAGACTGAAATCCGGCCGGCATCCCCCAGTTGTCGCGCGCGGTCTGGATTGAGAAGCAGTTCCTCAATTGCCAGCGCGAGCGACGTGGGATTGTCCGGCTCGCACACCACGCCGCCGCCGGTGGCTTCGATCAATTCAGGGAACGCGCCGTTGC
This sequence comes from Verrucomicrobiota bacterium, assembly GCA_035327385.1. Classification (GTDB taxonomy): domain Bacteria; phylum Verrucomicrobiota; class Verrucomicrobiia; order Limisphaerales; family JADLHS01; genus DAOLDN01. The sequence continues at coordinate 556 of DAOLDN010000196.1, forward strand.
GAGGTTGCACCACCGGCACGCCCGCCGCCATCGCTTCGATCACGTAGAGTCCGAACGCCTCGCCACAATTCGCAGGCACGGAAAACACCGTCAGGCTGCTCAGGAAATCCAGTTTTTCCGCGTGACTGACATTCGACGCGAAAGTGGTTTCGCCGATGTAGCCGCCAGCGGCCAGTTTCTTGCGCATTTCCTTCACGAACGGTTCATCCGCCGGACCGCAACTGCCGCCGATGTGCAGTTTCAGCCGTGGCACGCGGTCGCGGCGTTTGATGTGGATGTAGGCGTCCACGAGAGTTTCCAATCCCTTTTCGCGGCACATCCGGGCGAAATAGCCGAGGACGGGGGCGGCGTGTTGCGTGTTGCGTGTTGCGTGAGATTTACCCAGGTCTGACCCCTCCAATGGAGCGAAACTCTCACCGGTCGTTGCCGACGTGTTGTTCCACTCCTGGGAGGGATCAGGGGTGGGTTTGGTCCGATAACCGTCGAGTTCGATTCCGTTGAACACGACTTCCACTTTCTCAGCCGGCAATCCAAGCCGCTTCGTCATCAAATCGCCAAAGTAACGGCTGGGTGCGACAAACAGATCAACGTCCCTGGCGCGTTCCGCAAGCAACTGCCATGCGGCGGCGCGGTGTGTTTCAGGCAGGCTGTCCAGGAACGCATCCTCGCCCTGCAATGTGCAGACGACTTTTGTTTGCAGACCGGTCTTGAGACGACGCGCCATTCCCACCAGCAGCGCATTGGACAAGCAGACGACGTCGGGGTGGGGTTGCGTTTTCAGCCACGCGATGAGTTCCTCCAGTTCGCGCGCCTGACGACCTTCCTCGCCGCGCAACATGGACATCAAAATGTCGCCCACGTCCGAGGCGCGTGTGCTGGCGGTGCGACCCGCCGCCCACGAAAGCAGTTTGCGCGACGCGAGCATGCGTCGCAGGAATTTCGGCGCGTGACGGAACAGCGCTGATTTCTGTTCCAGGTAAACGTTGATGCCGCCGAAGAAAATCGGTGTGTCCGCGCTCTGGTCGTCTTCATCCAGCGTGAGCGGGAGGTAGAGCGGAATCATCGTCACGTCGTGGCCCATCTCGCGAAGCGACGCCACGAGCGCGTTGTCGCGGAAGCAATTTCCGCAATACATCGCACCCGCGCCAGGAGTGATTTGGACCAGATTCACGACAGGATTTTAACCACGGACGGACACGGATGAACACAGATAAAAGCTCTTTGGCGCGGTTTGCGTTGATGGACGCGGGTGGAGCGCGGGTTCGATGCAGCGGCAGTCGTTCCCGGAATTGTCGAAAGAGTTTGTTTTCTCAATCCGTGTCCATCCGTGTTCATCCGTGGTTGATTCATGCCTTCGGCCCGGAGATGGGATTGTAAATCGAGGATTTGAAATTCAGTCCCAGCTTTCGCAACCGAGCGACGAGTTTTCGGTTCACTGAATCGCCGTGCCAGTGGACAAGGCTTTGCGCGGCGGCCTCGCTGATGCCCGCGTTTCTATTCAGTTGGGAAACGCCCGCAGTGAACACTGCGTCCACGGTTGGAAAACCCCGGCCCAACGCGCGCGCCTCTTGATCGCCCACCAGAGGAATGTTCAATCCGAACAACAGCCTCCACGCGTCGCGCCTCATGCTGGCGGTGATGGCGTCAAAGAACTGTTGCGCAGTCTCCTTGTCCATGCCGTCCAGCGCCGCGATTTCATCGGCTTTCAGCCGGTAGATCTCCGCCACGTCCCGCGCCAGTCCTTTGCCGACGAGCTTTGCGATCAATGCGTCGTCGCACCCCGGAATGTCCATTGCTTCGGGCGAACACCAATGTGCCAGCGCCCGCCGCACCTGCGCCGGACAATCGGGGTTGGGACAGCGCCAATCCTGCTTGTCGTTTTGCGCCCAAAACCGCGATCCACATTCAGGGCAGGTTTGCGTGGGATGAAACACCATTCCTTCCAAGGCGGGATTTCCCGTCGAGGGTTGAAACAATCTGGTGAGCGCGCGGAACATCGTTTGCGGTCCAAGGATAGGAGCGAAACCGTCAGGTCTGCGAGTTCCAAATGCGGCCATCCGGGCGACAACATGCGAGGAGCAGTTTTTTGGAATCTGGTCCTGGGTGTTTTTCCGGAGGTTGGAGCTTGGAGTTTCAATCCGGATGGTCCCTTCACTTTAAGCTTTGCCCGCGTCGCGCCGCCGCTCTAACTTGGACGCATGAAACATGCTGGGAAAGCGCGGAGCGCCGCGTTTCGGATGAACCTCTACACGCTGGTGGCGGTGTTGCTGCTCATTGTGGTGGGGTTCCTGGCGAAAATCTTCAGCATCTTCGTGCTGTTCCTTTGCAGTGTGTTGTTGCCGTTGTGGGTGTTGTTCGCCTTGTTCACGTTTTATTTTTTCCGTGATCCCGAGGCAAAAGTTCCGTTCGGTCCGGGGCTGGTGGTTTCGCCGGGCCACGGCAAGGTGGACGCCATCGAAACCATCAACGAACCTGAATTCATGGGTGGCGAATGCCAGCGCATCTCGATTTTCCTGTCCGTGGTGAATGTTCACGTGCAAAACACTCCGGTCGGTGGACGCGTCGTGATCTGCAAACACACGGCCGGACAATATCTCAACGCACTGAAAGCCGAGTCCGCGCAGTTCAACGAGAACGTTTATATCGGGATTGAATCCGCCGATCCCGCAGGCGAAAAGATCGGTGTCCGCCTCATTGCCGGCGTCATCGCGCGCCGGATCATCCCGTGGGTGGCGGTCGGTGAAACCGTCGCCCGCGGCGAACGCATGAGCCTTATCCAGTTCGGGTCGCGCGTGGACGTTTATCTCTCGCCCAAGGCGAAGATCAAGGTCAAGATCGGCGACAAAACCGTCGGCGGCGAAACGGTTCTGGCCGCGTTTGAATGACGATGAGCACGCCCACCGAACCCAAACCCGCCAATGGCGACTCCACGGACGCCAAGCTCAGAATCTATTTTCTGCCCAACCTGCTGACGGCTGGAAACCTCTTCTGCGGATTCGTGGCGCTGACCAAGATCGTGGAGGCCGACCTCACGCCGTCGCCCGAAGGCATCATCAACTGGATGCCCATCAAGCTGGCGCTCGGGTTCATTCTGTTGGCCTGCATTTTCGACCTGTTCGACGGGCGCGTGGCGCGGATGGGCGGTGTGGAAAGCCCGTTCGGCCGCGAATTCGATTCGCTGGCGGACCTCGTGTCGTTCGGCGTCGCTCCCGCGTTTCTGGTTCATCGGGTGGTGTTGAAGGACGTGTTTTCCGACCGGCCCGAACTGGGCTGGCTGAACAATGTGCTCAATCATCCCGAGTTGGGATGGTTCATCGCGTCGGCGTATCTGCTGTGCGGAGCGTTCCGGCTGGCGCGGTTCAACTGTTTGTCGGCGCAGGCGGGCACGGGAGGCGGAAAGGAATTTTTGGGATTCCCGATTCCATCTGCGGCGGGACTTGTGGCCTCGTTGACGCTGCTGGTGATTCATTTGAACGAGAAGGAAAAATCCCTCGGCCACTGGAAGTTTCTTCCCGCGCTGGTGCTGGTGTTTCTGGCGGCGATGATGGTCAGCACGGTGCGTTACCCCACTTTCAAATCGCTGGGCATCCGCTCCACCAGCACGTTTCTCAAGGCCATCATCGCGGCGCTGTTCGTCGGCAGCCTGTTTGTGCTGCGCGAAAAGGTGCTCTATTACGTGTTGCCGGCGTTTTTCACGCTGTATCTGATCTATGGGTTCGTGCGACCGCGATTGTCCCGCGCCGTGCGGCACGAAATCGAGGAGGAAGACGAGGACGAGCCCAACGCGTCGTCCTGATCGAATGCCCGAACTGACGCCCATCATGGTCGCCGCGCTGACGGGTTTCATCAGCGGCATGCTGCTGTCCATACCGGTTGGCCCGGTCAACCTCACCATTCTCAACGAGGGCGCGCGACGCGGTTTCAAGGCCGCGCTGCTCATCAGCCTGGGAGCAACGTTGATGGAGGTGATCTATTGCACCATCGCCTTTACCGGGTTTTCACAATTCTTCGGCATCCGCATCGTGAAGACTTCCATGGAAGTCTTCAGCTTCGTGTTCATGCTGTTTCTCGGTCTGAAATTTCTCCTGGCAAAAACCGTCACGTCGCCCACCCACATCAGCAACAAGGCCGACCTGTTGGAAACGCGAATCGAGGAAAAACTGCATCCACATTCGGCGTTCATGATCGGGTTCGTCCGCACCATGGCCAATCCGGGAGTGTTGCTGTTCTGGATCATCCTCGCCGCGAACTTCATGGCCCGCGACTGGGTCGAGCCGGATTGGGAGAGCAAACTCGCCTGCATTTCGGGAGTCGCCCTGGGCGTGGGCGTGTGGTTCATTGGCCTGAGTTGGGCGGTGTCGCTGGGCCATCGCAAATTCAGCGAGAAGACACTGCTGCGGATGGAGCGGTTCTCAGGCGTCGGCCTGCTCGTGCTGGCGGTCATCCACGGCGGGAACATCGCCTGGCAACTGGCCAGACACAAAATGTGATCGGCCCGCGCCGGACCGGACAATTTCCAGGCCTCCCACTCAATCACACGGTACCGTGCGGTCTCGCGCCCAGTCCCGAATCTCGGCGATCTTCTCCGCCATCACGACGGACAACGGCCGCGTCTGACGGATTTCCGCAAGCAAATCCTCCTGTATCATCGCCCGTTCCTGCGCGTGAACCGTGTACATCGCAGACACCACGGCCTGTTCAATTTCTGATCCGGAGAATCCGTCCGTGGCTTCCGCCAACGCGTTCATGTCGAAGGCGGCTTCATCGAGACTGCGCTTGCCAAGATGAATCGCGATGATGTCCCGCCGGTTCTGCAACGACGGCAGGTCCACGAAAAAGATTTCGTCAAAGCGCCCCTTGCGAACCAGTTCAGGCGGCAGCCGGGCGATGTCATTGGCCGTCGCCACGATGAACACCGGCTTGCGGCGTTCGCTCATCCACGTCAGAAACGTCCCCAACACGCGTCGCGACAGACCGTCGTCGTCCTGCACCGCCACGCCCTTTTCGATCTCGTCCATCCACAACACGCACGGCGACATCACCTCGGCGGTCTCCAGCGCCTTGCGGAGATTGCGTTCCGTTTCGCCGTAATACTTGTTGTAGAGAATGCCGAAATCCAATCGCAGCAGCGGCACTCCAAAAATGGCGGCTGCGGCCTTCGCGGCAAGGCTCTTTCCACAGCCCTGAACACCCAGCAACAGCACGCCGCGCGGCGGATCAAGCGGCGATTTGGCGTCGCCCAGAAAAAAACTCTTCCGCACCTCCAGCCACTGGCGCAGCCGTTTCATGCCGCCGATGTCGCCGAACTTCACCGTTTCATACTCGAACGACAACAACGTGTCGCGCCCCAGCAACTCATACTTGGCGCGCATGATGTCGGGAATCTCGGATTCGCAGATCACGCCGTCGTCGCCGATGGCCTTGAGGGCGAGTCGCCGCGCGTCCGTGGCGGTGAGGCCGGTGAGATTGCGGGCCAGCAGGTCGAGCGCCTTGTTGGTGGTCTGCACTTCGCGACGTTGGTTTCGCGCGCCCCAGTCGGCGGCGGCATCAACGACTATGGCTCTCAATTCCTCCAGTGACGGCAGCGGCAGACGGAAACAGGCGGTGAACGGTCGTAATTCCTCCGGTATTTTCAAAGCGCAACCCACCAGCACCACCGTCGAGTAATGCGTGTTGTAGGTCAGCGCGATGTCCTTGAGATGGCGCACGTGGACCGCGTCCTCCAGATACGGATGAAAATCCAGCAGCACGAACAGCGAATGTTTCGCCGCCGAGCGGATGTGCGTCAGGAGTTCGATGGATTTGACGACCGACTGCTGGGGCTGGTCGCAAGGTTCGAAAGACCGCAGTCCTTCAGTGACCGTCCAGCGATAGGCCTTGAGTTGATCCCTTTGGGCGATGTCGCGGACAATTTTGACGATCTGCGGTTCTTCGTTGCTTTCGACGGCGATGAGCGGCGTGCGCGAACGGATGATGGCCTGCAAATCGTGCAGCGGGCTTTCCGTGTTCACCGGCGTCGAGCGGGTCTGGTTTGCGGAGGAGAAACTCATGGGAACTCATGGTGCGCGCGAGAGGACTTGAACCTCCAATCCTTACGGAACCAGATCCTAAGTCTGGCGCGTCTGCCAATTCCGCCACGCGCGCAACCTCGCCAACAATGGCCGCCCTCCGGCCCAATCTCAAGCCCCCTTTTGCGCGCGGCATACCACGTCCACCACGTTGCGCACGTATTGCTCGTCGGTCACCCCGTCGGAGGCGTCGTCGGGGAAAGCGACT
>DAOLDN010000197.1:0-6808 GCA_035327385.1 Verrucomicrobiota bacterium
TCCGGAATGGATGATCCTCACGGTGCTGCCGGTCATTCCGCCGGACCTGCGTCCGCTCGTTCCGCTCGAAGGCGGTCGTTTTGCGACGTCCGACCTGAACGATTTGTATCGCCGCGTCATCAACCGCAATAATCGTCTTCGCAACCTGCTTCAGTTGAAGACCCCCGAGGTCATCATCCGCAACGAAAAGCGCATGTTGCAGGAAGCCGTGGACGCGTTGTTCGACAACGGTCGTCATGGCCGCGCCGTCACGGGCGCTGGCAATCGCGCGTTGAAATCTCTCAGCGACATGCTCAAGGGCAAGGGCGGACGTTTCCGCCAGAACCTGCTCGGCAAACGCGTGGATTATTCCGGTCGCTCGGTCATTGTCATCGGCCCGGAGCTCAAACTCAATCAGTGCGGGTTGCCCAAGAAAATGGCGCTCGTTTTGTTTGAGCCGTTCATTATTCGTCGTTTGAAGGAGCTTGGCTACGTTCACACCGTTCGCAGCGCCAAGAAGATGATCGAACGTCAGACGCGCGAGGTCTGGGACATTCTTGAGGAGGTGACGAAGGGTCATCCTGTGTTATTGAATCGCGCCCCCACGTTGCATCGGTTGTCGGTGCAGGCGTTTGAGCCGCAGTTGATCGAGGGCGAGGCCATTCGTATTCATCCTCTGGTTTGCACGGCGTATAACGCGGATTTCGACGGTGACCAGATGGCGGTTCACGTTCCGTTGTCGGTGGAAGCGCAGATGGAGGCGCGTCTGTTGATGATGGCTCCGAACAACATTTTCAGTCCGTCGTCGGGCAAGCCCATCATCACTCCCACGCAGGACATCACGCTGGGTTGTTATTATCTCACCGCCGAGCCTCGCAAACCCGTGCCGGCGAACATCAACGACCTGATGTTGTTCGGCTCGAAGACGGAAGTGCTGTTCGCTTATGCGGACGGTGCGCTGGCGACGCACGATCGCATCCGTATGGCGAATCCGGATCTGGGTCGCAAGACGGAGTATGGTGATGCGGAGAAGAAGGTTATTGTCACCACTGTTGGCCGCGTCATTTTCAGCGAGATCTGGCCCGAGGGTCTTGGGTTCTTCAACAAGAGTTGTGGCAAGAGCCAGTTGGGAGATTTGATCTGGCGCTGTTACAAGGTTTGCGGTCACGACAATACCGTGATCATGCTGGATCGTCTCAAGGAACTCGGTTTCCGCGAAGCCACCAAGGCGGGTGTGTCCATCGGCATTGACGACATGATCATCCCGAAGGAGAAAAATCAGGAGATCGAGGAGGCGCAGAAGCAGATCAAGGAAGTGGAGAAGCAGCATCGCAAGGGTGTCATCACTTCCGGCGAGCGTTACAACAAGATCGTGGACATCTGGACTCACGCGACGGACAAGATTTCCAACGTGATGTTCGACACGCTCAAGAACAACCAGGGCAAGAAGGAATTCAATCCGGTGTATCTGATGGTGGATTCCGGCGCTCGCGGCAACAAGCAACAGGTGCGTCAGCTCGCCGGTGTGCGCGGCCTCATGGCCAAGCCCAGTGGCGACATCATAGAGAAACCGATTTTGTCGAACTTCCGCGAGGGGTTGACGGTGTTGGAATATTTCATTTCAACCCACGGCGCGCGCAAAGGTCTGGCGGACACCGCTCTGAAGACTGCGGATTCCGGTTACATGACGCGCAAGCTCGTGGACGTGGCTCAGGATGTCATCATCCGCGAACAGGATTGCGGCACGACGAACGGCATCTGGGTGCAGGCCGTTTATGAAGGCGAAGACGAAGTGGTGAAACTGGCCGACCGTATCGTGGGCCGTTTCTCGTGCGACGACATCGCCAATCCGCAGAACCCGAAGGAACTGCTCGTTCAGGCGAACCAGGAGATTGACGAGGCCAAGGCCAAGGCCATTGATGTGTCGGGCGTGGAACGTGTGAAGATCCGTTCTGTGCTGACCTGCGAAAGCAAACACGGCGTCTGCGTCCAGTGTTACGGTCGCAATCTCGCCACCGGCCAGCCCGTCAAACTGGGCGAGGCCACGGGCATCATTGCCGCGCAGTCCATCGGCGAACCCGGAACGCAGCTCACCATGCGCACCTTCCACATCGGTGGAACGGCTGCCGCGCAGTTCAAGATTCCGCAGATCAAGGCGAAGTTTGACGGCGTGATCCGTTACAACGAGTTGCGCCTCGTGAAGCTCGAGGACGGCAACAACATCGTTCTGAACAAGAATGGTTCCGTGTCCATTCTCGCCGAGGACGGTCGTGAACTGGAAAACCACAACGTCGTCATCGGCGCGGTGATTTCCGTGCCCGACAACGGCAAGGTGAAGAAGGGCGAGACGTTCGTGCAGTGGGATCCTTACAACGTTCCGATTCTTTCAGAGAAGGCGGGCAAGGTGAAGTTCCATGACATCATCGAGGGCGTCACGATGAAACAGGAAATGGACGAAACCACAGGCCAGGAAGCCATGGTCGTCATCGAACACAAGGAAGACCTGCACCCGCAGATCATCATCGTGGACGACCACAACGAACCGGTGGCCAATTACGCCATTCCCTCGGGAGCGCACATCGTCGTCAACGAGGGCGACAAGATCGTCGCCGGAACGTTGATGGCCAAGACGCCTCGCAAACAGGCCAAGACCAAGGACATCACCGGCGGTCTGCCGCGTGTGGCGGAATTGTTTGAAGCGCGCCGTCCGAAGGATGCCGCCGAGATCTCGAAGATTGACGGCGTGGTGGACTTCGGCGCGAGCGTTCGCGGCAAGCGCTGCATCGTCATCAAGGACCCGCAGACCGGCGCGGAGGAGGAACACCTCATCCCCATCGGCAAACACGTCATCGTCTTCAAGGGCGACTTCGTCAAGAAGGGCCAGCAACTCACCGAAGGTCCGATGGACCCGCACGAGATTCTCGAAGTCTGCGGACCGCAGGAATTGCAGGAGCACCTCGTCAGCGAAGTGCAGGAGGTCTATCGTCTGCAAGGTGTGACCATCAACGACAAGCACATCGAGACCATCGTGCGCCAGATGCTCCGCAAGGTTCGCATCACCGAGCCGGGCGACACCACGTTCCTGTGGGGCGAGCAGATTGACAAACTGGAGTTCGAGGAAGAGAACGAGCGCGTGGACAAGATGGGCGGCAAACCCGCCGAAGCCAGTCCGGTGCTCCTGGGAATCACCAAGGCGTCACTGGAAACCGAAAGTTTCCTCAGCGCCGCCAGCTTCCAGGACACGACCCGCGTCCTCACCGAGGCCGCGACGCGCGCGAAGGTGGATTACCTCCGCGGCTTCAAGGAAAACGTCATCATGGGTCACATCATCCCCGCCGGCAGCGGTTTCGATTTCCATCGCAAAACGCACATCAAGCCGCTGGTGGAGATCGAAGAGGAAGAACCCGCGCCCGCCGAACAGCCTGCGGCGGAAAACCCGCTGGCCGCGCTGTGATGCCGGCCCAAATAGTGGTTGCAACATGAAGTTCGTTTGATAACATCCGCGTCCCGTTTATCCCGGTGAAAAAGCCGGGCCGACGGGAACAATTTAAGACCAAATGCCGACGATCAATCAACTGGTCCGCAAGGGCCGCAAAAAGATCAATTACAAGTCCAAGTCGCCAGCCTTGGAGAATTCGCCCTTCCGCCGCGGCGTGTGCATCCAGGTGATGACACGCACGCCCAAGAAGCCGAACTCCGCCATGCGCAAGGTCGCCAAGGTGCGACTCACCAACGGCTACGAGGTCATCGCCTACATCCCCGACGAAGGCCACAACCTCCAGGAACACTCCATCGTGCTCGTGCGCGGCGGCCGTGTGAAGGACCTCCCGGGCGTCCGCTACCACATCGTCCGGGGCACGCTCGACGCCGCCGGAGTCGAGAAACGCCGCGTCAGCCGCTCCAAATACGGAGTCAAACGTCCCAAGGACGCCAAACCCGCCGCGGCGAAATAACAACGATTTAACGAATCAGAATCCATGTCACGTCGTCGTCAAGCCACCAAGCGTCCTGCATCCAAGGACGGCAAGTACCAGAGCATTCTCGTCTCGCGCCTCGTCAACACCGTCATGCGCTCCGGCAAGAAAAGCACAGCCCAACGCATCGTTTATCGCGCGTTCGACAGTCTGTCCGAGAAAAACCCGGCCTCCAATCCCGTCGAGATTTTGCAGCGCGCTGTGGACAACGCCAAGCCGCGCATCGAAACCAAGGCCCGCCGCGTCGGCGGTGCCACTTATCAGGTGCCGATGGAAGTCACGCCCGACCGCCAGATGTCGCTGGCGTTGCGATGGCTCGTGGATTTTGCGGACGCCCGCAAAGGCCAGCCCATGAGCACCGCGCTCGCCTCGGAGATCATGGAAGCCTATCAGGGCCAGGGCAACGCCATCCGCAAGCGCGACGACGTTCACAAGATGGCGCAGGCCAACAAGGCCTTCGCCCATTTCCGCTGGTAGCATTTTGAACCCGTTCGCGCCCCGACGATGAAAGTCATCGGGGCGCTTTTATTCTAAGAAGCCATGTCAGACCCAACCAAATCTCCGAACTCGCCCAACCGCGAATACACGCTGGAGCGCACACGCAACATCGGCATCGCCGCGCACATTGACGCCGGCAAGACCACCACTACCGAGCGCATCCTCTTTTACACCGGCCTCATCCACAAGATCGGCGACGTGGACGACGGCAACACCGTGACCGACTGGATGGAGCAGGAACGCGAGCGCGGCATCACCATCACCTCGGCGGCTGTCACCTGTTTCTGGAAGCAGAAGAAGGAAGAGGGTCTCTACAAGGCTTTCACCGAAGTCCCGCACCGCATCAACATCATTGACACTCCCGGCCACGTGGATTTCACCGCCGAAGTCGAACGCTCCATGCGCGTGCTCGACGGTGCCGTCGCCGTGTTCTGCGGCGTCGCGGGTGTTCAGCCCCAGTCCGAAACCGTCTGGCGGCAGGCCACCAAATACAAAGTCCCCCGCATCGCGTTCGTCAACAAAATGGACCGCACTGGCGCGAACTTCGAGAACGCCCTCAACGACATGCGCACCAAGCTCAAGGCGTATGCGTTCCCCATCATGCTGCCCATCGGCGCGGAGGACAAATTTGAAGGCGTCATTGATGTCGTCAACCAGAAGGCCATCGTCTGGGGTCCCGGCGATGTCCAGAACGAAGGGCTCAAGTACGAGATCAAGGACGTTCCCGCCGAACATCAGGAACGCGCCAAAGCCGCCCTCGCCGAACTCATTGACGCCGTCTCCAACAAGGACGACGCCATTGCCGAGATGGTGCTTGAGGAGAAACCGATTGACACGGCGTCGCTCAAGGCCGCCATCCGCCGCCTTACTTGCAAGATTGAATTGATTCCCGTGCTTTGCGGCTCGGCCTTCAAGAAAAAGGGCGTGCAGGTGCTCGTGGACGCTGTCGTGGATTACCTCCCCAGCCCGCTGGACATTCCCGCGGCCACAGGCACCGAGCCGGGCACCGAAAACGTCGTGGAGGTCCCCTCCGACGACAACGGCAAGTTCTGCTCGCTGGCGTTCAAGCTCTGGACCGACGTCTATGCCGGAAAACTCGTGTTCTTCCGCGTCTATTCCGGCAGCATCGGCAAGGGCGATTCCATCTACAATCCCCGCACCCGCAAACGCGAACGCGTCAGCCGTCTCATGGTCATTCAGGGCAGCGAACGCAAGGACGTCGAACGCGTCTATTCCGGCGACATCGCAGCGCTCGTCGGTTTGCGCAACATCACCACCGGTGACACGCTTTGCAACGAGGACTTCGACATCACGCTCGAACCTCCGACGTTCCCCGAGCCGGTCATCAGCATGGCCGTTGAACCCAAGACCAAGGCCGACCGCGACAAGATGTCCGAGGGCCTGCAACGTCTCGCGGAAGAAGACCCCACGTTCCGCTGCTTCACCAACGAGGAAACCGGCCAGCTCATCATCGCGGGCATGGGCGAGCTTCACCTGGAAATCATTCGCGACCGTCTCATGCGCGAATTCAAGGTCGAGGCCAACGCCGGCGCTCCGCAGATCGCCTATCGCGAAACGCTCACCAAACCCGCCGACGGCGAGGGCAAATTCATCCGCCAGTCCGGCGGTCGCGGTCAATACGGCCATGCCTGCATCCAGGTTCAACCGAACGAACGCGGCAAGGGCGTCGAAATCGAGAACAAGATCGTCGGCGGCACCATTCCCAAGGAATACATCCCTGCCGTCATTGACGGCATCGAGGAAGCCGTCAAAGGCGGCGTCTATGCCGGCTACCAGGTCATTGACATCAAGGTGCAGGTCGTGGACGGCTCGTTCCACGAAGTGGACTCCAACGAACTCGCCTTCAAGATGGCCGGCATCTTTGCGTTGAAAGACGCCTTCAAGAAAGCCGGACCCATCCTCCTGGAACCCATCATGAAGGTCGAAGTCACCACGCCCGACGAATATCAGGGCGACCTTCTCGGCGACATCAACCGCCGCCGCGGCGTCATCAACGGCATCGAAGCCAAGCAGGGCCAGACCGTGCTCAACGCGCAGGTGCCGCTCGCCGAAATGTTCGGCTACGCCACCGCCATCCGTTCGCTCTCCAAGGGCCGCGCAAGCTACTCCATGGAACCGCTCACCTTCGAGCAGGTGCCCAACAGCATCATGGAAAAAATCCTCGACACCGCGAAGAACAAGCCCGCCGCCCGGACCTAAACCCGGACGACCGGTCCACACAGACTTCAAAGCCCGCGAACCATCGCGGGTTTTTTTGTTTCAACCCGAATTCCGAAGCGGACTGGCGTGTGGGCCAGATCAGGTCGTAGCGCGGTCGTAGCAGCAATTCTCATTTT
>DAOLDN010000198.1:0-6807 GCA_035327385.1 Verrucomicrobiota bacterium
CAATGGGTTTGAAATCGCCCTTCGCGCCTTCCTCGTAAAGCAGGTCAATCGTCAGCACGGCCTCGCCCACCTGGCCGATCTTCACATTGCGCATGTAAACGTTCTCCAGCACGCCGCCGCGCACGGCGTTGTTCTTGAAGCGCAGCGCGCGGTCCAGATCGGGACTGTCCATCACGCAGTTTTCCACGAACACATTGCGGATGCCGCCGGAACATTCCGAGCCCAGCACCACGCCGCCGTGCCCGTCCTTCATCGTGCAGTTGCGGACGACGACATTTTCGGTCGGGACATTGACGCGGCGGCCGTCATTGTTGCGCCCGGACTTGATGGCGATGCAGTCATCGCCGGTGTCGAACAACGTGTCTTCGATGAGCACGTCGGTGCAGGATTCGGGATCGCACCCGTCGTTGTTCGGGCCATGCGTCACGACGCTGACGCCGCGCACGGTGATATTTTTGGAGAGCACGGGATGGATGATCCACATCGGCGAGCGGATGATCTTCACACCTTCGATGAGGATGTTCTTGCACTTGTACGGCTGGATGAAGTTCGGCCGGAGATGGTAACCCTTGCCAAAAACGCGCTCCGCGACAGGTACGCCTTCCTCACCCATTTTGAGCAGCCGGTCGCGATCGGGCTTTTGCTTTTTCACACGGTCACTGCGTTTGTTCCAATCCCACCACGTGGTTTCGTCAGCGCCGCCATCCAGCGTGCCCTTGCCGGTGATGGCAATGTCCTCCTGTCCGAAAGCATAAATCAACGGCGAATAGTTCATGCATTCCACGCCTTCCCAGCGTGTGAACACAACCGGATATTTTTCGAGGTCAAACGTCCAGCGCAGCGTCGCTCCCTCGGCGACGTGAAGATTCACGCGGCTCTTGAGATGAATGGCGGCGGTCAGCCATTCCCCGACCGGCACGACCACTCGACCGCCACCGGCTTTGTTACAGGCGTCAATGGCCGCATGAATGGCCTCGGTGCAATCTGCGCCGGGTTTCGCTCCATAGGCGGTGATGATGAAATCACGGTCGGGGAACATTGGCGCTTTGATGCGCGCGAGGGTGGATTCAAGCGTGGTTTTCGGTTTCGTCGCAACGGAGGCACAGGAAACCGCGGCACACGCGATCGCGGCGATGGCAAGAAGATCGAGTTGGCGACGGAGGTTCATTCCAAGGAACATTGCCTTGGCAACATTGGGGCGATGAAGGAATTGGTTTTGCATGGACATTTGGTGGTTCACGGTTGGACGTCAATGATCACGCGCTGGTAGCGGGTGAGGCGGGGCGTGCCGTGATCGGTCACGGCAAGGATGATGTGCATCGTGCCCGTGCCCGGCGGCATCACGCGACTGGTCTTGACCTTGAGCCACGCCTTGGGTTGATCGAACCCGACGATGTCATGCATGACTCCGTTGCGCGCATTGGAGAGCGTGCGCGTGCCCGCTTCCGCGTAGCAAAACCACTCGAACGAAAGCGGGTCTCCGTCAGGATCGGTCGAACTCGTGGCGCTGAGGTCCACACGCTCGCCGGGTTTGGACTTGATGTAATCCGGGTGATCGAGCTTTGGCACGGGCGGATGATTGGCTTGATTGTAGGGCTTGATCGTCCAGTCCATCCGCGCGGCAAAATCGTTTTGATACGCTTCGCGCCAGCGCCAGATGGTGGCCTGATCGGTCGTGTGCCATTCGCCGTCGTCGCCCAGAACTTCATCGCGCACGTTCGTCCAGATCGGACGTGTCTCGGGTTCGAGAAACCACTTCTCCATCCGCGGCGTGTAAAGTTCGTAGCGCCCGCCCCAGCCACCCCAGTTCGGATGTTCGGGATCGCTCAAGCCGTTATTGACGAGATTCAAAAACGACGGCGTGTCGCCTTCCATCATGAATTTCCAATGCGGATAAACCGCGCCCAACGGACCTTTGCTGCGGACGTTGCGGTCGAGCCATTCGTTGGAAACCAACTCGAAATCGGCCCCGCCGAAACGACCATGAAATTTGTCGCCGCCGATGCCGATCCAGGTCGCAGCATGGAAGCCGCCGCCGGCGTTGACGCCGGGCGTCACGATATAGAAAAGATCTGGAAACTCCTTGCGAATCCACGGGCCGCTGTTGTCCTGATCGGAAATGGCATAGACGCGAAGCTTGGCGACGAATCTGGCCAGCGCTTCCGGCGACCGCGTGGCGCGCACTTTCCAAAGCGCTTGCGCGAGCACGTTGGGTCCGCCCCAAACCGTCACCCACAACGGTCGCGGATCATTGCGATCCACCGCTTTGATCAACAGTTCCGAGCCTTCGGAATCCTTGCCCGCGCCGACCGCTTCCATGTGTCCCAACGGCAGACCGCTGGCGATGCGTTCCTTGAGGTAGCTTTCCGTCGGAAAACCGGGTTCATGCAACTCCAGGTTGTCGCGCACCTGGCCATACGCCTCGACGATCTTGTGAATGTATTGTGGATTGACGGGACCAGTGCCTCCGCCCGGCGGTGTGGCCACGAGACCTTCGATGTCCATGTGGTTCGCGTAGGTCATCAGCCGCACCATGGACATCTGGTCGTCGGGATCGCCGCCAATGTCGGTGAGCACGAACAGACGTGGTTTCTCTCCGGCGGCCAGCGGCAGGGAAACAGCAAGGGACACGATTGCGAACAAGCGCAGAAGATGTTTGGTGGTCATGATTGATTTCAGGAAGTTCACGAATGCGAGTCAAGGATTTGGAGTTCCGTTTCGTTCATTTGAATGAATCAGAAGTTAAAATTCGCCGGGTCCGGCCCAACGCGTTTTTGCCGATCCAGGGCATCGAGCTGGTTCATGTCCGCCGGGGAAAGTTCGAAGTCGAAAACCTGGGCGTTCTCGACGATGCGTTCCGGACGCGAGGATTTGGGAATCGTCACCACGCCGTGCTGCAAATTCCACCGCAGAACGATCTGCGCCGGAGTCTTCTGATATTTTCGTGCGAGCGATTGAACCTCCGGCACTTCCACCACGTGCCCCTGCATCAGCGGACTCCAGGCTTCCACTTGAATCTTACGGCTCTGACAAAAGCGCAAGAGTTCGGGCTGCACCAGATACGGATGGAACTCGATTTGATTCGCCGCCGGCACGATTTTACCTTCCCGCAACACATCTTCCAGATGCGGAATCAGAAAATTGCTCACGCCAATGGCCTTGGCGCGGCCGCTGGCGTAAATCTCCTCCATCACGCGCCACGTCTCCAGATAACAATCCTTCACCGGCCAATGAATCAGATACAAATCCACGTAATCAGTTTGCAAGCGCTTGAGACTCTCCTCGAACGCCGCCAGCGTCCGCTTCGCGCGTTGGTCGTCGTTCCAAACCTTGGTCGTCAAAAAGATTTCGTTGCGCGGAATGCTGCTTTCGCGGAGCGCCTTGCCGACGCCGACTTCATTTCCATACACGCTCGCCGTATCAATGCTGCGATATCCGGTTTCCAATGCGCAGCGGACGGCGGCTTCCACTTCTCCGCCATCCTTCATCTGATAAACCCCAAACCCCAGCCAGGGCATTTTTAGTCCGTTATTCAGCAGCGCGCAGTATTGGATATTGTTTATCATTTCGAAGTGTTTTTGTTTCTGGCGAGAATGGCGAGCCAGTCGTCGCCTGTGGTCGGAGCGCGGAGAGCGACTGTTTCACTGCCGGACACTTCATCCGCCGGTTGTAGCGCGCCGCCTTCGCGCGGATTGAACCAGCGGACGGTGAACGTGCCGGTTGCTGCCGACAGATCGAGTTTGGCCTCGCCGCCCTTCGGCAGGTAAACGAGATAGAGATCGCTCGGCAACGCGAAGCAGTAACGGGAGTTGTCGCGTTTGGGATTGCCGACGAGTTCATCGGCGTTCTTCATCTGCCAGAACGGAATTTTCTCGCGGGAGAAAAACTCGAGCGCGATGCGGCAGTAATTCCACGTCTGGTCGCGACTGCGAAAATCCTCCGCGACGAGATCGTTTTGCGGGAGCTTGTAACCGAAGTAAAACTCCACACCTGCGCCGCCCGCCATGAGGTTGCCCCAAAGCGTGTAACGTCGGATGCCGTGAAGATCGTAGGCGCTCGCGCCATCTCCAGCCGTGCCGCTGAAGCTCTCGTATCCCGGATCGGGCGGCGTGCCAAGTTGGGCCGAGCCTTGTTCATCGTTGGCGACGACCCACGGACGACCCGCGCGAGCCGACGCAGTCACCCAATGGTGCGTGCGCTCGTGAGTGACGTTCCACATGTTCTGCAGCGACGCACCGGTGAGTGCAGATTGACCGCCAAGCAGCGGTTCATAGACGCGCTCCTGTTCGTTCGGATAACTGTGAATGACGCGGTTGTGACCGTAAGGATCGGTGTCGGCGATGAACTGCGCCATCGCGCGCTGCTCTTCGGGCGTCTGCGTGTTCTCCTCGCCGAGGTTCCAATTGAGCGCAAGGTGGTGGCCGAAGCGCGCAATCAACTCGCGCAGGTAAACTTTCCGTTCCGGTCCGAGCGCGCCGCCGTCGAGAGCTTCGGGCACGGATACGGTTTTCCGCTCCCGGCGCTCGCGCTGGTCGTCATTCTCCGTTTCTTGGAGCTTGAAGTGGAGATGAAGGCCGCGTTGTTGCGCGTGGGAAAAGACGATTTCCCATTGATCGAGTTTCGAGCAGTCGTAGTGAAACTTGTCATCGCGCGCCACAAATGGCCAGACATTGTCGCCGTCGCCACCCGCGTTGTAAGGCAGGAACGAAAACGAATTCAGCCCTTTCGCCGCGAGATAATTCAGCGCGCCGATGATTCCCTTGCCACGCTCGCCGCGCCAGGTTGGGTCGCCTTCGCGCCAATCGCGCACATGCGGCGACCATGACTTGAGTGGCACGTTGGTCTTGCGGGCCTCGGTGTTATCAAAATCAACGTAAGCCAGAAACGTCTCGGGCGAATCCGGGCCGGCCTTCAGAAAATACTCGCCGCTGCCCGCAAAGCGCAGGTAATGACCGCCGACATATTGGAGCCGGCCCTTGGCGCGGAAATCACGCCCAGTCTTGTCGGTTGGTTTGATTTCAAATGAACCAGTCTTCGCGTCATAGGGCGCGACACTCTCGCCCGCCGCATCCAACGTGGCTACGCCCGGTCCGCGCACAAACGAGACGCGATAGTTCCAGCGCCCCGGTTTGTCCGGCGACAGATGCGCGCGCCATACCGTGCCGGAGTTAGCGTCCGATTGTCCGGCGTTGCCGTCGGCGGCGAAATAACCTGGTACGACGTAACGCGGCTTTCCCGATTCATGTTCGAAGGTGACGGTGAAACGGTAATCGGTAAACGGATTCGGGCTGGAATTTGTTTCGCACGCGAATGGTCCGGCCAGATCGAGCGTGACCTTGTGCCACTGCCGGGGTTCACCCGAGATCGCCACGCGACCATCCCCGTCAACGCCGCGCGCAGGGCTGGAGTGGGCGTGTGGGGTTGGTGACAGCACGATACACAGTGCCGCGCACGTGATCGCTCGTGTGAAAGACAGCAGTCTTGGCACGGTAGCAGTAGGCAAGAATTCTACTTTTTGGGGCAAGAACGACATCTGCTGTAGCGTGAATCCATTCTGAACGCAGTTCTATGGTTAGAGCGTGTTGACGTTGTTCTCCGGCTTGGTGTAGTCCACAAACACAGTCGGATCCGTGCCATTGAGAAACTCTTCGACGTTGGTGTAACCGTCACCGTCTTTGTCCAGATCCCCATCCGTCGGATCCTTGGCGTCGAAGCCAAACTTGTTTTCCCATGAATCTGGCATGCCGTCCCTGTCGGTATCGGTGGGGGCGGGCGCTGAATTCAGGGGGGGCCAGCCACCGACGTCGGCCTGGCTTTTGATGATCTTCCCGGTGTGATTCTTGACGTCATTGACGATCCGCGTATCTACAGCATCGCGCTGCGGCAGACAGGCACCGCCCGTTTCCAGGATTAGTTGGTAAGCCTTACTCGCATCCGTTCTCGTCACCGGCCCCGCTTCGAACTCACGGCTTTGCTTGTAGTCGCGAATATTCCCCTCAGACCAGGACTGGCGAAACGCAACCAAAGTCCATTGGTCCTCCGGTTGAATCCCGCCGTAATAGTTGCCGGCAAAGAACGAGCGATCGTACGGCGAGCCGGTAGAGTAGGCGATCCCATTGTTCTCCGAGTTCACTCCGGGAATCAGATAATTTCCTACATAGTTCAGACGCGTGACGCTAATATTGTCGTTATTATATCCGGCAAAGCCGCCTCCCCAATTGTAGATGACGTTGTTTCTGAAATCGAGCAGCAGGCCCTCAGGATCCTTGTCGTGCGGATTGACGTCATAGTTTCCCGGGCGTGGGCTGCGACGAAGATGATGCGCATAAAGGTTGCGCAGGAAACTGTATTTCGCACCACCGGTGCCACGGATCAATGATCCGTAGCCATGGTTGGAGGGGTTGAGTCCCTCGGTGATATAGCACCATTGCACAGTCACGCGCGTGAGGGTCGGTTCCTTGGTCGAGGCGGATAATACCTCATCAAGACTCCAGCTCGCCGAGCAATGATCCAGGATAATGTCCTCCCCAGATGAGATGCTGACGGCATCTTTACCCTGAAGACTTCCCTGTCCGTGCATTCCATCGCCCAAGCGGCAACGAATGTAGCGGATGATCACATCATGCGTGGCGATGCGCAGGGTTTCGCCCCTCAAACAGATCCCGTCACCCGGAGCCGTTTGTCCGGCAATCGTGATATATGGATTTTCGATGTTCAACCTGCTCTCGAGAGAAATATTGCCTGATACGTCAAAGACGATAGTTCGCGGCCCCTCCTGTTCCACCGCCCAACGCAAACTGCCGGGAC
>DAOLDN010000199.1:0-6798 GCA_035327385.1 Verrucomicrobiota bacterium
GAGGGCTTCACCATCGGCAATAACGGGCAAGGACCGCAACAACGAGTGAGGATCGGTGAAACGGATTACACTCTCATGCCGCTTTTGATCGCATTGACTCCCGTGAAAACAGGAAAACTGGAACTCGGCCCCATCTCCGCCAGCGTCGTCGTTGAACTGCCGTCCAACCGTCGAAACCGCGATTCGCTGTTCGAGCAGTTCGGCATGCGCGATCCCTTTGCCGGCATGAACGCTGAACGCAGGCAGGTCATACTGGCCGCCGACGCGCAAACCTTGAATTGTCTGCCGCTGCCGACGGACAACGTTCCGGCAAACTTCACGGGCGCCATCGGCGAATACAGTCTCGCCGTCAGCGCCGGCCCGACGAACGTGGCCGTGGGAGACCCTGTCACCGTGCGCGTCCAGATCAGCGGGCGCGGCGCGTTGCAGTCCGTCACGCTCCCCGATCAGGCGGCGTGGCACGACTTCAAAACCTACCCGTCCACGTCCGCCGTTGAACCTGCCGACGCGTTGGGCATTCGGGGAACAAAAACCTTCGAGCAGATCGTCTCGCCCCAGAACACCGATGTGCGCGCGCTGCCGGCGTTTTCATTCTCTTATTTCGATCCTGAAGCCAGGGCCTATCGCACTTTGACAGAGCCGCCCGTTCCGTTATCCGTGAGCGCCGACCGTTCCGCGCCTTTGCCGGCCATCGCCGGGAACGTTTCCAGGCAGGACAACGCGACGCCGCAAGACGACATCCTCCCGATCAAACAACGGCTCGGAACCGTCGCCAGCGTCCCCGCGCCCATGCTGACACAACCGTGGTTCGTCGGCCTGCAAACCCTGCCAGTGCTCGCCTTCGTCGCCGCCTTCGTCTGGCGCAAACGCACCGATTCGCTGGCAAAGAATCCCCGCTTGCGACGCCAACGACACGTGGCGGGCATCGTCCGCGACGGCATGAACGATCTGCACCGGCTTGCGCGTGAAAACAAACCGGACGAATTCTTCGCGACGCTCTTCCGCCTGTTGCAGGAACAACTGGGCGAACGCCTCGACCGACCGGCATCGTCCATCACGGAATCGGTGATTGACGAGCGTCTGCGCCCGCTCGGCGTGGACGACGGCGCGCTCGCGTCGCTTCACGAATTGTTTCAAGCCTGCAATCTGGCGCGCTACGCCTCCTCGAAATCCGGCGACGAACTCGCCGCGCACATTCCAAAACTGGAAACCGCGCTGGAACAGTTGAAGGAGGTGAAGGCATGAGCGCTTTCAACGTTTTCCCTTTCCGTGAATCAGCCATACCGCCGCGAGGTCTTGGAGTGCGCCAGCCCTCTGGCGCTTTCGACCGCCCTCGCCTGCAAAAGCGCCAGAGGACTGGCGCACACCAGGACGCTTCGCGTTGCTTCATTGCGATGCTCCTGCTGCTGACAGTCTTCGCCGTCAGAGGCTTTGCATCCACCGACACCGTTTCCACCTTCGACATGGCCAACAAGCTCTACGAGCAAAGCCGCTTCACCGAGGCCGCCGGCATGTACGAACATTTGATCCAGTCCGGCACGGTTTCATCCGCCCTCTACTTCAATCTCGGCAACGCGCTGTTCAAGGCCGGCCAAAGCGGTCGCGCCATCGCCGCGTATCGTCAGGCGCAGGCGTTGTCGCCGCGCGACGCGGATTTGCGCGCCAATCTGCAATTCGCGCGCGACAAGGTTCAAGGTCCGACGTATCGCGGCAGTGCATGGGAACTCTGGCTTGCGAAACTGAGCGTCAACGAATGGACCGTGGCGGCGGCCGTCGCGATTTGGATCACGTTTCTGCTGCTCGCGGTGCGGCAACTGCGGCCGTCGGCGGCGCGTGCGCTTCGGGGTTGGACGATCTTCAGCGGCGCGGTCGCGATATTGCTGTGCGGACTGTTGGGCTGCGCTTTTGCGCATCGCCAGAGCGTGACCGTTGCGGTGGTCACCCGATCGGACGCCACGGTTCGCACAGGGCCGTTTGACGAGTCGCCCGGTGTCTTCACTGCGAACGACGGCGCTGAACTCCGCGTGTTGGACACCAAGGACGGCTGGCTTCAAGTCACAGCCGGCCAGCGACGCGTGGGTTGGATCAAGAACGATTCGGTGACGCTGCTGGATCGAAGCGGATGAGAGTCGCCACCACGGGAGTTGACAGTTGCCGGGCAACCCGGTGCAACGCCCGCCGCGAAGCGATTTCATACTTCATCATTCATAATTCATCCTTCAAATGGAGAGTTTCCTTGTCAATTCGGCGCGCGTGTAGTTGTGTAGTCCTGTCACATGAGCACGAGCAAATTCACCCGCCGGGATTTCATCAAATCCTCCCCCGCCACCGCCGCCACTGCCAGCCTCTGGCCCGCTTTGGGAGGCTGCACAACACAGCCCAAACCCCACGCCCGCATCATCGGCGCAAACGAAGATATCCGCATCGCTGTCGTCGGCATGAACAGTCGCGGGAAAAACCACATTGACCGTGGCTACGGCGATATGAAGGGCGTCCGCGTGGTCGCGTTGTGCGATCCCGACACCGCCGTGCTCGATGCGGCGAAGGAAAAATACAAGGACCTGCTGCCCGACGTTCAGACCTGTCGCGACTATCGCGACCTGCTGGACAATCCGGACATTGACGCCGTGTCACTCGCCACACCAAACCATTGGCACGCGCTCGGCGCGATCTGGGCGGTGCAGGCGGGCAAGGATGTGTTCGTTGAAAAACCCGCCTCCCACAACGTCTGGGAGGGCCGCCAGCTCGTCAACGCCGCCAACAAATACAACCGCATCGTCCAGACCGGCTCGCAATCCCGCTCCAGTTACGCCATCGCCGAAAGCATCGAATGGGTCCGCGCCGGCAATCTCGGAAAAATCAAACGCGTTCGCTGCCTCTGCTACAACCGCCGCGAAAGCATCGGCAAATGCACAGGCCCGCTGAAAATCCCGGAGACGGTTGATTACAATCTCTGGGCCGGCCCCGCGCCCATGGAAACGCTTTACCGCCTCAAGTTCCATTACGACTGGCACTGGGTCTGGCCCACAGGCAACGGCGACCTCGGCAACCAGGGCGTTCACCAGATGGACGTCGCCCGCTGGGTGCTCGGCCACCAGGAATTGTCCCCTGCGGTCTTCAGCCTCGGCGGACGACTCGGCTACATTGACGACGGCACGACTCCAAACGTGCAAATCATTTTCCATGACTACAAACCCGTGCCGATCATTTTTGAAGTTCGCGCGCTGCCGCAATACACCGGGTCCAAGGAAATGGACCGTTACCGCGGCCGCAACGACCGCCCGATCATCAATCGCGGCGTGAACACCATCATCGAATGTGAAGGCGGCTACATTTCAATCCCCAACTACGTCAGCGCCTATGCCAGTGACTGGCAGGACAACGAAATCAAACGCTGGGAAGGCGCGGACAACCACTACGCCAACTTCATCAAAGCCGTCCGCAGCCAGAAGAAATCCGATCTGACGGCGGAAGTCCTCGAAGGCCATTTGTCCGCTGCACTGTGCCACACCGGCAACGTCTCCTATCAACTCGGCAAACCGCAATCGCCGGACGAAATCCGCGACGCCATCAAGAACAATCCTGACGTGACCGACGCGTTCAATCGCATGCAGGAACACCTTGCGGCCAACGACGTGAATCTCAACCAGACGCCTGCGTCCCTTGGAGTCCCGTTGAAGATGGACCCGAAAACCGAACGCTTCACCAACAACAACGACGCCAACAAACTGCTCACACGCAACTACCGCGCGCCGTTCGTTGTGCCGAAGAACGTCTAGCCTGCGCGTTTCCTCCTCCCAACGAACCGGAACGCGGACGGTCCCCGTCCGCAGCACGCCCGAATGGGAAAAGACCGTCCGACCCGTTCGCACAGCGCATTGAGCCCCTGAACCGCGATTGGAGCGCCGGTTTCCCGACCCGGCGCGTTGGGGTGCAAACGCAGTTCCGCGCCGGGTCGGAAACCGGCGCTCCGGTTCATGGAAAGGCAGGGCCATTCATTTTCTGCTCGGCCAAACAAATAACTTGTCACACTTTCGAGGTCAGCCTTAAATCCTCACATGAACCAAAGCACTAGGCCAAACCGCCCGGTGCTAGGCCAAACCAGGGTTTGGCCGAATTCATGTTAGGCCACTCGAACACGTTCATCAAATCTATGCCCTACAGAGCTATTTGGTTACTTGGGCTCGGTTTCTTTTTCGGCTCTATATTTGGCCGCGAGTCGTTTGGGCATTGGATTACAGCCATCGCAGCCGTTGCCATGCTCATTGGCATTTTTGGCGATGTCATCCGGAAGAAGAAACAGGACACTTCAGAGTTGCCAAGCGTTCCACCCGTAGAAAAGCATGGGCATATTCACTGATGATTTATGTATGATGGCGACGTGGTCTAACCATGCATCTAACCCGGCGTAGCGTCGTGGTTTGCAATCGTCGCGCCTCGTGCGCCGGGTCGCTGGGTCGTTGACAGATCAAGAGGAAAACAGTTAAACACCAATACATCCATGAAAAACAAAACGCGCCGCTCGTTCTTATACCCACTTGCATTGTCGGCCATGTTGACTGCCGCAGCCATCACGGGGCTGGCGCAGTCTCCATCGGTCGTGACTCGACCTGCAAGCCAGGCTGTCCCTCAGGGTGGGACTGCATCTTTTACGATTTCCACGAGTGGCGCCCTGCCAATCACCTATACATGGAGGTGGTATAAGAACAACCAGCCGTCAATTCTGTATTACCAGGAAGCCCTTGATTCGACGAATTGCACGATAGTGCTGACCAACTTGCAGCCATCAGACGCCGGTTTCTTCAATATCGACATTCAAAACTCCTCCGGCTTTGGCCCGGGGTCGCAAGTTGCCCTGGGTGTCATCTCATCTGGCATGGAAACCAACGGGTTTGCGCTCACTGTTTATGGCCTGACAAACAGCGTCTGGACTGTCAATTGCACCACGAATCTGGCCCAGTCCGACTGGTTTACTTTGACAAACTTTAGCATTCCTCACAACCCACGTTTTGTTAAGTTCGTTGATCTCGAAGCAGCAAACCTCAATAGATTTTATCAGGTGATTCCATTTGTAGAATGATTGGCTTTGCAGTGGCGTTGATTTTTGCCCCATTGAACAGGCTGTAGTTGACGGGTGAACTTCTCACGACCGTTTCTCGTCCGCGTCAATGAAGTCCACGAAGTTCCTGATGTCGTCGCGGTGTGACAGGCCGCATTGTTCCTCGCGCATCGCCAATTGCCCGATGCCTTCGGCGTAGTCGCCAGAAGCGCCCCAGCCAATGGGCTGGCAAGCGGGAGCGATTTGCCCGGCGAAAGCACAATCAGCGGGTCAACCATGAAGCGTGAGACAAGACTTTGATCGTGAGCGAAGCATACCAGGAAATCATCCACGGGGAACAAGTCCTTCGCCTGCCACCCGGACGCCGGCACGAAATCATCTGTTCGCGTCTGCACGCGGCATTGGAGGCCAGCGTCGCAAACATCGCCAGCACCCGGCTGTTGCCGGTGCGCAGCAGTGTGCGCCTGGGATTGGACCACGAGTTTCGCCCGGACATCGCGCTGATCACCGCCGCCAACAACAGGCTCTGGCTCGCCGTCGAGGTGATCAGTTCGGACGACCACAAGACGGACACCGTGCACAAGAAGGAAGCCTACGAAACCGCGCGCGTGCCCCGGCTGTGGATGGCGGACCCGCGCTATGACAACGTGGAGGTTTATCATTCCAGCGAACACGGACTGGTGCTCAAGGGAATCCTTGCCGGCAGGGAAACGCTCGCGGAACGGCTGCTGCCCGAATTCCAGATCGTCATCGAAGACCTGTTCGACACCGGGCCGCCCCCGTGACAACATCGCATCCATGAGATTGGCCGCCATCCTCTGCGCAGCATCGTACCTTTGCGTTTCAGCGAACGCCCAAACGAACCCGCCGCCGCACGCCGCCGATCTCGTCCAAAGCGTCCAGGAGTTCCTCGACGACAATTTCGACCTGTCCGCGCTCGATGAACTGGAAGTGGACGCGGATCGGTTGAACCGGATCCTTGCCGAAGTGCAGTCCCGCTTCGACACCACCAACGTCTTTGAACTGGTTTCACTGCGCCAGACCGCGACCAATCTGCTGCCCGTCCTGTTGCGATACGAGGAAACCCAGCCTTACGCCGCATGGCTGGAAACGAGGCTCGATTTCCTCGAAATGCTCGACGAACTCCAGCGCGAAACCGGTCCGACCAACCAATTCCGCGGCGGACGACTTCCCAATCCATCGCCGGAGATTGAACGCAAAGTCTGGAACGACGCGCTCGCCAAGCGTCCCGTTCCCGCGCGCGCCGCTTCGATGGTGCCGGTGCTCAAACCGATTTTCATCTCGGAACAGGTTCCGCCGGAACTGGTCTGGCTGGCTGAAGTGGAATCCTCGTTCAATCCCTCCGCCCGAAGTCCGGCAGGCGCGCTGGGTTTGTTTCAACTCATGCCCGCCACCGCCAAATCGTTGGACCTTTCGCTATCGCCACAGGACGAACGGCTGCAACCCGAGAAAAACGCCCGTGCCGCCGCCAGGTATTTGCGACAACTTTACAAACGGTTCAACGACTGGCCGCTCGCCCTCGCCGCCTACAACGCCGGCGAAACCCGCGTCGCCCGCCTGCTCAAATCCGCCAGGACTCACACCTACGACGCCATCGCAACTTCGCTGCCGGCTGAAACGCAGATGTACGTTCCAAAGGTGGAGGCGGTCGTTCGCAAACGCGAAGCCCGAAGTGTTGCCGACCTGAAACCGCCACGGGAACCGGAAGCAAAGTCTCC
>DAOLDN010000200.1:0-6764 GCA_035327385.1 Verrucomicrobiota bacterium
CAAAGAGCCATGAATTGCGCCCCAGTCCGTGTGAAAATCCGGTTTGGGCCCGTGGGGGGGGTCCAACGGGGGCATCAACGCAAACACGCCGATGAACAAAAGGATTGGCGCGGCGATCACCCCCAATGACCGCAGCCGGCTGAACATTCCGAGGACCAGATAGGCGGCGACAATCGTCCACGCGATGAACATCAGCGCCTCGAACAGGTTGTTCACCGGGCAGCGGTTGAAGGAAAAACCGCGCTTGATCATCGCGCTGGTGTGCAGCAGGAACGCAGTCAGCAGGAGGATGTAATTGATGCGATCGTCCTTCCGGAAACCGCGCCGCCACAGAAACACCGAATAAATCGTGCTCAACCCATAGAGCACGACGGCCAGCATGAAACAGTTGCGGTCGGTCAAAAAATCCACGCAGACAGGTTAATCGTGCGAACGCTTGCGGCAAGCGGCATTTGTGGCGGCGGGTTGGTGCACGCGCCGCAATTCGAACAGAGTTTGGCTTTAGTCCTCGTCGTCGTTTTCGTCCTTGTCCTCGGTTTTTCAGGGCAAATCGAGGACGAGGATGAGGATGAGAACGACTATTCCGTCAGCCAGGATGACCGACGCTACAATCGTCCGGCTGGGGTCAAATCCTCTGGTGAATTCAGATTGTGGAACAACTCCATTTCGTCGGTCGCAACTTCAAACGGCTTCACCAATCCGGCGTCTAGGCTGGCCTGCACGAAGTGTTGCAGGCTGAAATCGTGGCTGCGCAGTTGGCTTGCGGCCAGCGCGGCACATTCACGCGGATAAACCGCAGCCAGTGGTTCAAATCGACCATTGAGGATCGGCACAACACCGCACGCGTTGGTGCATCTCGCCAGAAGCGAACGCAGAAACGCGTCTGTCATTCGCGGCATGTCCGTCGCGAGGATTAGCAGCAGCGGCGAACGACTCGCGGCAAACGTTGCTGCGAGTCCGGCCAGCGGACCGGCGTCCATCGTCGCGTCGGGCACGACCTTGAACGGATGATTTTTCCACGGCCCATTCGCTTCGCCTGAAATCAGCAGTTCGTCCGGTTGCAGGGATTGAAGCAGTTCGATCTGTCGAAGCCACAGCGGGCGACCTTCGATTTCAATCAGTCGTTTGTCGTGGCCCATGCGGGTGGATTTGCCGCCGGCGATCAATGCGGCGCAAAATGGAATGCGCCCGTCCGATGTCACTTTCCAGCCTCCAACACGCCGTCAGTGAGTATTCGCGCGCGCAAACCGCCGCGTCCGTGCAGCGCGGCTTCCGCGCCCGGCGCGATGGCTTCATTCATCCAGTGGCACGGACTGCATTCCGCCACGCCCTCGAACTCGACGCCCTGTATCGTGAAGCGTTTGCCGATGAGTGAATTCAAATCCACTCCGCGCGTGGCCACGTTGCGTCTGGTGACGCCGGGCGATTTCCCGGTGACGCCGAGCTTTGCGCAAACCTCGTCAAACACCTCCTGTGCGATGAACGTGACCTGGCCCTTGTAGTTCTCCTTGAAATCGAAAAAGCGGTCGCCGAACAGTCCCTTGCCGGCCACACATTCAACCTGCTGCACCTCGATGGTCGGGTGATTGCCGGGCGGCTGTTCGTGGTGGCCGAAGAAATTGTGTCCCGGCGAGATGAACAGTCCTGTGACGCGTATGGTGGATTCGGATTTCACTCTACTCTCACTTAACCCAGAGCGGCGCTTCCAACAAGCACCGTTTCGCTAGGGCAGACGCATCAAAATTGCATGCTAACAGGAGACAGCAGCAGCCCCACTCGTTCCTTGAGGGGAGAGAATTCTCCCAACCACAGTTCACGCTTTGAACCCTTGAACCGTAGCAGCCGACGTGAGGAGGCTCTGATCTCCTTCGGCCCGGGAAGTTTGAGCCTCCTCACGTCGGCTGCTACGCAAAGCAGGTTCTTGGAAAGGGAAGAATCCGGCCTCGCACATTTTAGACGCGGTTTCGCCGTGGCTCATTCCGCGGATTGAATCGTCACGGCGCAGTGCTTGTGACGGTGCTGCCGCGAATGCGGTCGGAGTCAAACCTGGGCCAATCGATCACGCCGGATGGCAGATTGATGGATACGGAATATCGCCCTCATTTATTCAGGGATTGGGGTTTGACGCTCGACCAAGCCAGTCATAGAGTCGAGCCATGAAGGCCAAAGTCGGGGAAAATCGAATTCCTTGTTACCCGCCTATTATCCGATATCGGGAAAGTTTTCCCTGCTAATAAATTGTTGGGCAAGATGATGAAGGCGTCGCTGCAACTGCCAGATGTGCTGGGTCGGCTTATTGCTGAAGGATTGTGGCCAGAGCGGGAGTCAGCCCAGTTGCAGAACCTAACTCCGCTGATCCCAAATGAGAGCGTTCGCAAGTTCGCGCCCGATGAAGAACGCATCTTTCTGTATCCGCCGCCCTTCGCGACCGTAGCAGAGGCGGCAAAGCACAATAAGTATTGGGAAGATGAACGGAGCGCCCCTGGTGAAATTGACCCGGAGCGTGCCTTGCTCATCGGCGATTTTGGTCTTGGGTCGGATACCGCGATTATCTTGGACTACCGCACCGGAACTCCTCGTCTCCTCCGACTCCAGTGGGGAGACAAAGAGAACCATTGGATCGAATTTGGAATTGAAATCTCCGAGTTGGCCAGCTTGATCCGAAAACACAAAGCCGAACCAGCCGGCTGCACCGAGCGCCGGGATCGCGTCTCCGTTGACAATCGGGCATCATCGACCCGGCGTCGGTGAGCTGGGGCGCTAGCCGATGCTTCCATCGCAAGAGTGATTCACGTCGCGCCCGTTGAATCGTAAATCCGAGGCGCCCTTTCGCGCGTGTTTCAATCCGCCGGCTGCACGGCCACCGCGCAATACTTGTAACTGGGCTGCCGGGAATGAGGATCAAAGGCGGGATACGTCAACCGGTTGACTTGCGCGTAGTGCATGGGGATGAAGACGTGGCCGGGTTGCACCGTGGGCGTGACGAACGCGGTCGCCGTCATGTCGGCGCGACGTGAACTGATGCACACCGTTGAATTGGGCGCGATGCCGAGCCGTTGTGCGTCAGCGGGGTTCAGTTCGACATAACAATTTGCCGGAGCGAGTGAGCCCAGCACGTCGTTTTTGTTCGTGCGCGAGCCTGTGTGCCATTGCGCGGAAGTGCCGCGACCCGTGAGCAGGACGAACGGAAATTGTTCGTCGGTCGGTTCGGAAACGGGGCGGGGCGGATCGAACAGGAATTTCGCACGTCCATCGCGTGTAAAGAATTTGCCATTCTCGAACAGGCGTCGCTCTTGGAGCGCGGCTGTGTGCGAAGCACCAGCCGCAGCAGTTATGCTGGTCTGCGGCTGGGTCTTTGACCACAGCCGCGCTCCATCGGTAACTGCCAACGGCCATTGTATTCCACCGCACTCGTCAATCATCCGGTAGTCTTCGATGCCCGTGATGTCGCACGGCTGGCCGTTCGAACATTCCTTCATGATCTGGAAAGCCGCCTCTGGTGAGTTCCATCGCTCGAACATCCTGCCGCAGCCCCAGGCATTGGCCACGAGCCGGAAGATGTTGAAATCGCTCAACGCCTGACCCGGCGCGCGTCGCACTTTTTTCACCAGTCCGATGCGGCGTTCGCTGTTGATGAGCGTGCCTTCCTTTTCGCCCCAGCCGGCTGCGGGCAGAAACAGATTTGCGCGCTGCGCAGTTTCGGTGGTCGGATACATGTCCTGCACCACGAGAAAATCCAGTTTCGCCAGCAGTTCGTTGAAGTCGCCCTGGTGAATCCACGAGTGCGAACTGTTCGTGGCGATGACCCACAGCCCTTTGATCTTGTCGTTGCGGATGCCTTCCACGATTTCGTCGTAGGCCCAGCTTTTTTCCGAGGGAATGGATTCCTCGGGCACTCCCAGTGCCGCACTGATCTTTGCGCGGTGTGTCGCATCCGCGAAATCATGCCCGCCGATCATGCTAGTGACGTTCGCATAAAGTCGCGAACCCATGGCGTTGCACTGGCCGGTGATGCTGTTCGCGCCTGTGCCCGGGCGACCGATGTTGCCGGTCATCAATGCGAGATTGATGATGGCCTGCGCCGTGCGCGTGGCTTCGTGGCTTTGATTGACGCCCATGGTCCACCAGAAACTGACCGCCTTGCCTCGCGCGATGGTGGCGGCGAATTGTTCAAATGCCTCGCGGCTCAATCCGCTCTCCGCACAGGTGCGTTCCGGCGTGAACTGTTTCACGAACGCGGAAAACTCATCGAAGCCCGTCGTGTGCGCTTCAATGAACTCGCGTTTCACAGCGCCCAATTCGATCAACCGGCTGGCGAGACCGTAGAGCAACGTCAGGTCGCTCTTGGGTTGGAGGGCGACGTGTTGTGTGGCGGCCATCGCCGTTTCCGTCTTGCGCGGATCCACGACGATGATTGCAGGATTGTTTTTGTTCCGCATCACGCGCTGCCACATGATGGGATGCGCGATGCAGGGATTCGCGCCGATGAATACCAGCACGTCGCTTTCCTCAAAGTCCGCATAAGTGAACGGCGGCGCGTCAAATCCGAAACTCTGCTTGTAGGCGACGTGCGACGTGGCCATGCACTGGCGCGTGTTGCTATCGCAATGCAACGCGCCCATGCCGAACTTGAACAGGCAGCCGAGCAGCGCCATTTCCTCCGTGCAAATCTGTCCCGTGCTCAGGAACGCGATGCTGTGTGCGCCGTGCTTCGCCTGCACAGCTTTCATGCGCGAGCAGAATTCCGACATCGCAGTCTGCCAATCCACTGGCTTCAATACGCCGTCATCGCCGCGCATCAACGGCGTTGTGCCGCGATCAGGCGCGGACAACGGCGTCAACGCCTCCCAGCCTTTGGGGCACGCCATGCCGAGGTTCACAGGATATTGCTTCGTTGGCGACAGGTTCACGGCAGCGCCGTCCTTGAGATGAATGTCCAGCGAGCAACCCGTGGAGCAGAAGCCGCAAACGGAACGCGTGGTGGCGTCGGGTTTGAGACGTGCAGGAACGTGGCCCAATCCGAATTCGCCCGGATGCAACACCAGATCCTGAGTGAGCGGACCGTGCCACTGGCGCAGCAGGGAGTTTTTCCTCGTCTCCTTCATGCCGCAACGCCTCCCGGCATGTTGACAGGAGCGACGGCGCGAAAGAACAGGTATCGCTCCAGCAGTTCGCCTGTGATGCAAAGAATGAGAATGGCCGTTGCAATGGCGGGCGCATGGGCTGACGCGCCAACGGCAATAAGAATCAGGGGCAGAATCAATCCGCCAAAAAGTCCACACACCATGCGCAACCGGAAGGCGAGGCCGAGTTGGTCCTCGATCAGGCGCGCAGTTTTGTTCAGTGAAGTCAGGGTTGGTGTGTTTTCGTCCACCAGATGCCGGAAGATGCGATGTTCAAATACCAGTTTTGCCGCCGTGGTCAGGAGCAGCAATGCGATGAGCGGATGGATGAAATCGCTTCTGTCTTGAGTGAACACTTCAACCGCAACCGTCGTGGCCAGACCGAGCAGCAGCGTTGTTCCGAGGAACTTGCCGAAGCACTGCGCCGCGTTCCAGAACTCGCGCCGCGTGTCCACGTAGATCATCGCCGAACACGCCACGCCAAGAAGGCCGACGATTGCGGCGGCGAACGTAACCGGCTTTTGAAACGCTGCCAACGCGGGCAACCAGAATGTCGTCGCGCTGAGAGCAGCCAGCGGCACGAAACCGCCGAAGAGGATGACTTCACGGCTGAACCAGGATTTGCGCCAACCGAGAAATGCGCGCCACGCCTTGAGCGGTTTGCCCAGATGCAGCGACGCGATGTTCAACGCCAGCGCGCCAATCCCTGCGGCGACAACCGCCAGCCAGTTCGACTGCGTCGTGAAGGCCGCGATGGTGATCGCTCCGACCGAAAGTTGAGTGAGCACGAGCATGAACACCAGAGGCAGGTGTGAATCGGCGGGCGCCGTCAATGAGTGATGGCCGGCGAGAAGATTTGCAGGAAGCGGTCTGGCCGACTTGTAACGCGTGGTGGGGAGCGTGTAACCGGAATCAGGCGTGCAGGGCAGGAATTGTTCGCGGCGATCTGTTTCCGCGATCGCTGCCGTGTCCACGATCGTGATCTTGATGGCCTCGTGCGGACAGGCTTGCGCGCAGGCGGGAGCTTCGTTTGCGGCAAGCCGGTTGGAGCACATGTCACATTTGCGAACGATGCCGCGCTTTTCGGAATACTTCGGTACGTCGTAAGGACATTTCATCACGCAGTACTGACAGCCGATGCACTGGTCATCGAGGTGTCGCACGATGCCCGTGAGCGGGTCTTTGTCGTAGGCGAGCACGGGGCAGCCGTTCAGACAGCCGGGATCAACGCAGTGATGGCACGCGGTCGTGACCGTTTGTTGAAACGGCTGCCGCCAGTCGTTGCTGAAGAGCAGTCCGACATCGCGCCAGGTTTCCTCATCGTCCAATCCGTTCAAGCTGTGACACGCACTGACGCAGGCTTTGCAACCGGAACATCTGTCGAGGTCCACCTCAAAGGCGTATTGCTGGCCAACCTGTGGTTTCGTGAGTGGAATGAGGTCGTGATAGAACTTCGCGTGCGAGCCGTTCGTTTCGCGGTCGTGATGCTGCGAGAAACGTTCGACGGCCGTGAGTTGCCGCTGCTCCGCGAGCAATTCGTCAATCAACGTGCGTGTGTCATCGGAGTCCTGAACCCACCCCTGACCCCTCCCAGGAGGGGAACTGTTTTGCGAGGGCTTCCTGCCTCGCTCCCCTCCTTGG
>DAOLDN010000201.1:0-6756 GCA_035327385.1 Verrucomicrobiota bacterium
GTCGTCGGGCGAAAGTTCGTCCATGCCCAGGATCGCGATGATGTCCTGCAAATCCTTGTAGCGCTGCAACACCTTCTGCACGCCACGGGCCACGTCGTAATGTTCCTGACCAACGATGTCCGGTGCCAGAGCGCGGGAGTTCGATGCCAGCGGATCCACGGCGGGATAAATGCCGAGTTCCGCGATGGAACGTTCCAGGACGATGGTGGCGTCCAAGTGCGCGAACGTCGTCGCCGGCGCAGGATCGGTCAAGTCGTCAGCAGGCACATAGACGGCCTGGAACGAGGTGATCGAGCCTTTCTTAGTCGAGGTGATGCGTTCCTGGAGGTCGCCCATTTCAGCGGCAAGGGTCGGTTGATAACCGACGGCGCTGGGCGTGCGACCGAGCAACGCGGATACTTCAGAACCGGCCTGCGAGAAACGGAAAACGTTGTCAACGAACAACAGCACGTCCTGGTTCTTCTCGTCACGGAAATACTCCGTCACGGCGAGAGCGGACAGCGCCACGCGCAGACGCGCGCCGGGCGGTTCGTTCATCTGGCCATAGACCAGACCGATGCGTGAACCGGGCTCGATCTTGGGCAGACCGTTGTCGCCAATGACCGGATGGCCTTTCGCATCTTTCTGCACCTTGATGACGCCGGCCTCGATCATTTCGTTGTAAAGATCGTTGCCCTCGCGCGTGCGTTCACCGACGCCTGCGAACATCGAGATACCGCCGTGCAGTTTCGCGATGTTGTTGATGAGTTCCATGATGACAACGGTCTTGCCGACGCCTGCGCCACCGAACGCGCCGACCTTGCCGCCCTTCAAGAAGGGGCAGATGAGGTCAATGACCTTGATGCCGGTCGTGAGAATCTGCGGCGACGTGGATTGGTCCACGAGCGCGGGCGCTTGACGGTGAATGGGCAGAAACTTGTCCGCCTTTACCGGGCCTTGCTCGTCCACGGCCTGACCGGTCACGTCGAACACGCGGCCCATGACGGCTTCGCCGACGGGCATTGAGATCGGCGTGCCCATGTCGGTGATTTCCATGCCGCGCTTGAGACCTTCGGTGCTGCTCATGGCAACGGCGCGAATCCAGTTGTCGCCGAGATGCTGTTGCACTTCGAGTGTCAGCTTGACCTTGGCAGGCGCTCCGGGCGGCGTGAACTCGACGACGAGTGCATTGTAAATGGCCGGCAGTTTGTCCGCGAACTCGATGTCCACGACCGGGCCGATGATTTGAACGATTTTACCTTTGTTCATGGGCTTAAAATTTCAAATTTCAGATATCAAATCTCAACTCACCCCAGCGCCATCTGCGCCGTTGTGATTTCCAAAAGTTCCTTCGTGATGTTGGCCTGACGCAATTTGTTGTATTCGAGCGTGAGGTCCTTGATGAGTTGCTTGGCGTTGTCGGTCGCGTTCTTCATGGCGACCATTCGCGCGCTGTGCTCAGACGCCTTGGCTTCGAGCAATGCCTGATAAACGATGAAGTTCAAGAAGTGCGGAAGGATCGCCCCCAACACCTGTTGCGCGCCCGGCTCGAAGATGTGTTCCAGATGCTGGCCGTCTGCCTCGGCTGCCTGGCCTTGAACTCCGTTTGTCGGCAGCTTTGCCGTGGGTTCGTTCAACAGGCTGTGAAGTTCACCGATTGGCAGCAGCCGGCGGACTTCCACGCGCTGCGTCAGTGTGTTGATGAACCGCGTGAAGATCACGTCCACGCAATCCACCTCGCCGTTGAGGAACATTTCCTGAAGCTTCTTGGAGATGACTCGTGCTTCTGCAAACTCAGGCGCGTCCTTGTATGTGAATTCCGCCGCAAGATTTCGCTTCGTGCGTGCGATGAACTGGGCGGCCTTCTTTCCAGCAGCAACGAACACGGCGGAGTCCTTTTCCCACTTCATGACTTCGCGGCCCATGTTGGAATTGAGTGCGCCGCACAGTCCCTTGTCCGTGCTGATGGCCAGAACGCCGCGCTTGCGGACCTCCCGCTTCTCCATCAGCGGATGCACAAAGTCCTGCGAATCCTTGCTGGCGCTGAGAATCACCTGATTCATCAGGATGGCGTATGGTCTGCCCGCCAGAGCGGCAAGCTGCGCCTTGCGCATCTTCGACGAAGCGACCATCTGCATGGCCTTGGTGATCTGCGCCGTGTTCTTGACGGAGCGTATGCGCCTTCGGATGTCGCGTGTGCTGGGCATGGAAAAATTATCTCGTAAGCTTCGACTTTACACGATACGGGACTCCCCTCTCGTGCATGTGAAAACCGATTTTCGGCCGGTTCTCCGGCAATGGCGGCTCAACCAATTGACGAACCGCCTCGAACAAATCCTGAATCGCTTCGTCGTGACCCGCGATGCGACCTTCCAGTTCCGCGAGTTTTCCCGCGAGTTCTTTGTGCGCGGCCAGTTGCTCGCGCATGGAGATGAAAACCTGAACCACCCGGATGCTCGCCTCGACGGCAACCTTGCTGTTCAGAACATTCCCCAACATCAGCGCGCCGTGTTCAGTGAATACCCACGGCAGCTTTGTCCGGCCTCCGCGACGCGGCTTTGATATCACAGATTGTGATATCAATCTCGCAAGCTCTTGAGGCGCAAGTTGAAAGGCAAATCCATTCTTGAATCGCGCCCCGTTCCGTTTTACGGCCTGGTTCAGTTGACCGGTGGTCACACCGTAGATTTTGGCAAGATCCGAATCCAGCATCACGCGCTGGCCGCGGATGAGGAAGATCAAATCCTCGATCCGTCGAACCGGAGCGTATGTTGTTTCGTTGGCCATGAACATTTGGCGATTAGCGGTAGGTCTGCTTGAATTCCGTGAGCGCTGCCTTCAGATCGCCAGCGATGGCGTCGCTGATGGCTTTCTCGGCGCGAAGCTTCTTCAACAGATCACCCTTCCGTGTGGTGAGGAACTCGGACAACTTGCCCTGAAAATCCTTGACCTTGTCCACAGCCACGTCGTCCAGGAAATTATTCTGAACCGACCAGAGGATCGCCGCCTGGATTTCAACCGGGATCGGGTTGTATTGCGGCTGCTTGAAGATTTCTACGATGCGCTTGCCGCGCTCCAACATCGCCTGCGTCTTGGCGTCGAGGTCCGAACCGAACTGCGCGAACGCAGCCAGTTCGCGGAACTGGGCGAGGTCGCCCTTGATGCGGCCTGCGACCTGTTTCATCGCCTTGATCTGCGCTGCTGAACCGACGCGGCTCACAGACAGACCGACGGAAATCGCAGGACGAACGCCCTGATAGAATAAATCGGTTTCCAGATAGATCTGGCCGTCCGTGATGGAAATCACGTTGGTCGGAATGTAGGCCGAAACGTCGCCGGCTTGCGTTTCGATGATCGGCAGCGCCGTCAGAGAACCGTTGCCATATTTCTCACCGACCCGCGCCGAACGTTCGAGCAAACGGCTGTGGAGATAGAAAACGTCACCGGGATAGGCTTCGCGACCGGACGGACGCTTGAGCACCAAAGACACCTGACGATAGGCCGTGGCTTGCTTCGAGAGATCGTCGTAAATGATGAGCGCGTCCATGCCATTGTCCATGAACCATTCGCCCATTGACGCGCCCGCAAACGGAGCGAGGTACTGATTCGCAGCAGAATCGGAGGCCGCAGCTACGACGACAATCGTGTAAGGCATCGCGCCTTCCTTTTCCAACGTTGCAATCACGCGGGCGACGGACGACTGCTTCTGACCGATGGCGACGTAGATGTTGTAAAGCGGGCGAT
The DNA here is from genome assembly GCA_035327385.1 of Verrucomicrobiota bacterium. Taxonomy (GTDB): domain Bacteria; phylum Verrucomicrobiota; class Verrucomicrobiia; order Limisphaerales; family JADLHS01; genus DAOLDN01. The sequence continues at coordinate 3,724 of DAOLDN010000201.1, forward strand.
AATCCTTGTCGCCAGCTTCTTCGGCGGCCTTGTTGATGCGGGCCTGATTGATCATCGCATCCACGCCGATGGTGGTCTTGCCGGTCGAACGGTCGCCGATGATCAGTTCGCGCTGTCCGCGACCGATCGGAATCATCGCGTCAACGGCCATGATGCCCGTTTGCACCGGCTGGCTGACGGATTTGCGTTTGATGATGCCGGGCGCGATTTTTTCAACGGGATAAAACGCACTTTCCTTGATCGGCCCTTTGCCGTCCACGGGGCGACCGAGACAATCCACCACGCGACCAAGCAATCCTTTGCCGACTGGCACGGAAAGCAGTTTGCCGGTGGTCCTGACTTCGGAACCTTCGGCCACCTTCAGATAATCACCAAGGATGATCGCGCCGACTTCAGTTTCTTCGAGGTTCAGCGCCAGGCCGATGGTGCCGTTGCCGAAATCCAACATCTCGTTGGACATGCAATCGGTGAGGCCTTCGACCTTCGCCACGCCGTCGGAGATTTCGCGCACAATGCCGACGTTCTGTTTGTTGACCTGCGTCTTGACGCCCGCGATCTGGGCTTCGATTTCCTGGAGGAGGTTGCTCATATCAAATTATCGTTCCGTTCTTCGTTTCAAAATTCACATCTTCCCGGCCAGCTCGTTCAACCGCGCCCGGATGCTGCCGTCATAAACATCACTGCCCACTTTCACCCGGATGCCGCCGATCAATTCCGGGTTGATCCAGAATTGCACGTCGTAGCCGGCACCGTAGCGTTTTGCGATCTGCGCCTTGACGTTTTCCATCAATGCGGGCGAACTCTCGACCGCATTCTCCACACGCGCCGTGCGACGTTCGATGTCGAGCTTCACGAGACGTTGAAAATGCGAAAGGATCGCCACGTAACCGCGCGGCTTCCGGGCGATGACCTGGGTCACCGCCTGACGGACGCGATTGTCGTCCAGCACACCGCTCACCTTGCAGGTGTTGAACAGCGCCTTGCCGTCGCGCCGGGCTTGTTTGGAAATCTTCATCAGTTGCTCGCCAGTTGTTTCGCCGTGTCCTCGGCCAAACGACTCTGCTGTTCGGCGGTGAGAATGCCGCCTGTGACCTTGGCACTGGTGGCGACCACGAGACGGCCGACTTCCTTGCGCAATTCGGCTTTCATACGGACCAGTTCCGCTTCGCTGGCCTGACGCGCCTTGGTGACGATGTCGTTGGCGGTGGCGATGGCTTTCTGGCTTTCGGTTTCCAAAACTTTGGCGGCGGACTGGCGCGCTTCCTCGATCAATTTATTTCCCTGCGCGTTGGCGGCGGAAAGGATTTCCTGCGCCTTGGCCTGTGCGCTGGCGAGTTCCTGCTTGATCTTCTCGGCGTTGGCAAGGCCTTCGGCAATCTTGGCGCGGCGCTCTTCGAGCACTTTCAAGATCGGCTTGTAGGCGAAGCGATGCAGCGCAAAGCAGACAATTGCGAAGCTGATGCATTGCGAGATGAACAACTGCCAACTGAAACCGAACGTTTCGCCCGTGCTCTTGGCCAGGTCCACAAGGTCGCCTGCCGCAAAAAAAACTGTGTATTCCATAAAATCTTTCGGTTGTCGGAAAGGCGCGGCGGCCGAAGCCACCGCGCCCGGAATCATTACTTCACCAGGAAGATGGCGAAGAACACGATACCTTCGGCGAACGCGGTGCTCAGAATGGCCTGAACGAGGATCTTCGTGGCCGCGCCGGGATTGCGCCCGACGGCTTCGGAAGCCTTCATACCAATGAGACCGACACCGATGGCCGCGCCGAGCGCAGCCAGACCGACGTGAATGCTACCAGTCATTTTATTACCTTTCGTTTTTCCCGCCGCCTCCCGCGATTGAACACGGTCAAGACGGCGAAATTGTTTCAGTGATGCGCCTTTTCGTGTCCGTGGCCTTCGTCATCGTGCGTGCAGATGAGCAGCGTGAACACCGCCGTCAACAGCATGAACACCAGCGCCTGGACGACACCGACCAAAAGTTCCATCGCGTAGAACGGCAGCGCCAGCAGCCAGCCGAACAGCGGGCCGCCCATCGCTGCCATGGATTCCAGCATGTTTTCACCGGCGAAAATATTGCCGTAAAGACGGAAACTCAATGAAACGGGGCGGAACAGAATCGAGACGACCTCCAGCACGCCGACCAGTAGAAACACAAAAATCATCAACAGTTTCAACAGGCCGGTGGTGCCGCCCTTGGGACCGAACAAGTGAAGGATAAAACCCTTGACGCCGTTGGCCTGCAACGCCCACACCGTCCAGAACAGGAAAAAAATCATCGCCATCGCCAGAGTCATGTTCAGGTCGGCGTTGACGCCGCGCAGAATCGGAGTGGAAATGTGATGCAGGCTGCCGGATTCGTCAGGCGTCCCCCACCCCACCGTGCCGACGCCGGGAATCAAGCTGAACCAGTTGGTGAACAGGATGAAGATGAACAGCGTCGCAAAGAACCAGAACGTCTTCTTGATGAGTTCCGGTCCGATGATGTCCTGCAAGAAATTGTAAAGTCCCTCGACGAGCCATTCCCAGAAGTTCTGAAGGCCCTCGGGCACGGACTTGATGTTGCGCGTCGCAATCTGGGCAAAAATGATGATGAAGATGGCGATGCCCCATGTGAGAATCATCGAGTTCGTCACCTCGAACCACGGGTTTTCCTTTGCGCCGACCTTGATGCGGGGAGCGGCGGCGGGCAATCCGTGATGTTCACCGTGGGAAGCGTCGTGGGCCGCGTCGTGGACTGCCGTGGTTGCGGCGTGTCCGGCATCCGCCACCGCGCCCTGCGCGGCATCCGCAGCCTGCAACAGCGCCACGGGAACGACCAACAAAAACGCCAAAGCAAAGATGGTTTTGAGCAATCGCATTCGGAAAATCGGTCAAGTCGCTCCCGGGGACTCTGGCGGTTCTGACATCAACAACCGAAACGTCCGTCGAAAGCCGGGAGACAATGCCGATTTGCGGATTCCTCCACAAGATTTTTTTCAGAAAAATGGGGAGTCGAACGTAAAACGAGTTAATGCAGCGAGTAAGG